>JAPPNE010000001.1 GCA_028818775.1 Deltaproteobacteria bacterium
CAACAAATTGTGGCAACACCCTTGATAAACCCCAAGATGTGGGTAATTGAAAGTTTGACCGAACACTTACACTCATCAACCGGCGCGTCTGTGTCGCCTGACGGCGCGGAATCGCGAACCTCGATGCCCTTGGGAGAAGCGCGCGGCTAGGAGCTTGCGCCGCAGAAATCGGATGCCCGATGCAAGGACCCGAGTTGGCTTCCAAACCCGCCGTGCCCGCACTACGCTGCCCGCCCCATACGTCTCGTCTCCCGGCGCCTACCGATCCCGAGTGAGCGAGCGCCTGTTGAGGGGTTGCGTCGGGCGGTAGCTGTTGGGAAAGATGGCGCCGTACCGGGCGATCTGTTCCGCGGAAACCTCCACCGGTTCGGTCATGACCACCCATGAAACACCCTGGGTGCAAGGCGGTGTGGTCAGCGAACCCCGATAGCGCCACGCCGTCCGCTCCTCGGGCAACAGCGCGGTGGCGTCGACGCTGGCCGGCGCGACCGTGGCCCGGGCACGCCTGGCCGGCATGTGGCGCCAAATAGGCGCAAGGACATGGTTCTCACGTCCCTCCTTCAGAAGCACCCCCACCACCGCGAGCGCGCCCTTGTTGCTGCGGTGCACCAGGTGCAGCTCCATCGGGAGTCGCACGCCCGCGACGGTATGCTCGCTGCCATGGTGAAAATGGAACTGGAGCAGTTCGTAGCGGACTCCGTCGAGCGTCATCCCGCTCCCCGGCGCATAGTTCACCTGAATCGCATGTCCGTTGTTGAGAAGCACGACGGGAGCCGTCGCATAGTCGAAATCGATGGGTCGCTGCCGGCGCGCCTCTGCGCCGGCCAAGTCGATGGGCGACTGTTCGGCTCCCTTGGCGCAATCGGAGAACGCAGGGTGGAGGGAACCCCAGCGCGCCGGACCCTTGGCGCCCTCGTAGCCCCACGAAGCCGCATCGGCAGCGGCCACGCCGGAAAGCATGGCCGCGCACAAAGCCAGGCGCAAGGTGACAGGTGCTCCCATGCAATTTCCTTTCATGCGCCGGGACGCGACACCGGGAGTCCGGCTCTGTCCGGCGCGGACGGGTTTCGAAGCCCCGCCCTGCGTCAGATTGCAATTGCCCGGACAGGCGATCAGGCTGCCTTGGGCGATCAGCGCCCCGAAGAGCCATTTCAGCAGGTCGGCCTTCACCGCCTCGATCTGCGCATTGACCTCCGGTCGCAGGGGAAGGAAACGACGGTCAGCCGATGGGGCCGCCGTCGTCGCGGGTCACCGCGATCACCGCCGAGCGCGGCACGGTGTCGCCGCCGTCGGGAAAATGGCTGTCGCCCTTCTCCCCGGGATGCTGGATGCCCACGAACAGGGTCCTGCCGTCGGCGCTCCAGGCGATGCCGGTGACTTCGCACTGCCTGGGACCCACCAGGAAGCGGCGGATTTCCCCCGTCACCGGGTCGCCCACGAGCATCTGGTTGTTCCCCTGGCCCGCGAACCCCTTGGCGTTGGAGTAGTCGCCGTCGGTCTGGATCCACAGCATGCCGTTGCGGTCGAAGGCGATGCCGTCGGGGGAGTTGAACATGTTGTCCTTGTCGACATTCCCGGAGCCGGCGTTGGCGTCGTCGTACACCGCGGGGTTTCCCGCCACCACGTACAGGTCCCAGTCGAAACCGGTGGCCAGGTGGTCGCCGCCGTCGGGCCGCCAGCGCACGATCTGGCCGTACAGATTGCCGGCGCGGGGGTTGGGACCGCCCACCGGAGTCGGGTCGCCGCCCGCGTTGGGTTTCTTGCCGCGGTCCTTGTTGTTGGTAAGCGCGCAGTAGACCTCTGCCTTTCTCGGGTTCGCCGCCACCCATTCCGGGCGGTCCATGGTGGTGGCCTTCACCGCCGATGCAGCGATGCGGGTATGAATGCAGACTTCGGCCATGGAGGCCATTCCGGTGGATTCTGGGGTCAGCTCCAGCCACTCGCCGCGGCCCCTGTCGGCGAACCTGGCGACGTAGAGCCTGCCGTTCTCCAGCAGATCGGCGTTGTCGCCGCCCTCCACGTGGCGGCCGTCGCTCACGAACTTGTAGAGGAACTCGCCGCGCTCGTCGTCTCCCATGTAGACCACCGCCTGCCCGTTGGCGGCCAGGACGACCTCGGCGTTCTCGTGCTTGAAACGCCCCAGTGCGGTGCGCTTCTTCGGGGTCGACTCCGGGTCCAGGGGATCGATCTCGACGACATAGCCGGCGCGGTTCGGTTCGTTGGGGTGCCTGGCGATGTCGAAGCGTTCGTCCGTCATGGCCCATCCGTACTTGCCGGCGGCGTTGACGCCGTAGCGCTCGAGCTCGGGGCTGATTTTCACGCTGGCGTCGGTCGTGGAGAAATACTCGTGGAAGTTCTCCTCGCAGCTCAGGTAGGTGCCCCATGGAGTGCGGCCGTTGCCGCAGTTGTTCCAGGTGCCGAGGCTGCGCGCGCCGGCCGGGTCGGCCGCCGTCCTGAGCAGCTCGTGACCGCGGGCAGGGCCGGTGATCTCCATGGGCGTGTCCGCGGTGATCCTCCGGTTGTAGGGCGAGTCCTTGACGATGGACCACGCGCGGTCCTTCCGGGTGATCTCCACCACCGACACGCCGTGCGCGGCCTTGCTCTTTCGCACATCGTCCGCATTGCGGGGCGTCTTGCGGCCGCCCGCAAAGACGATGCCGAGGTTCACGTACTCGTTGTTGACCGCAAGGATGTTCCGGCCGCGGTGGTTGAAGAGCGCCATGCCGTCGTTGTTGTCGCCGAAGGCCAGTTCCTGGCTGGCCCCGGTGCCGCGGGTCTGCTGATCGAACGCGGGGCCGCGGGACCACATCGGATCGCCCCACCTGGCTACCGCGTGCCAGCTGTAGCCCCTGGGAACGGTGACGGTGTCGAGGGTGTTGGCCGCCACCGCCTCGAAGGCGAAGCGGCCGGGGTTGGCAAGAGCGGCGAAGGGCTTCAGCACCCCGGTGCTCATCACGAACGCGGAGGCTGTGAAGGCAGCGCTGCGGCTCAGGAACCCGCGCCGGGAAATGGCTTTGGGAGCCAGCTTCCCGAAGCCGGTCTCGACCTGTGGCGACATGAGCGACTGATAGTCAGCGATCGGCATCGATCACCACCCCGTCACGCCACCGACTGTCTTGGAGTCACACGTTCGGCGATTTCGCGGCCTGCCTCGATCTCGGCCCGGCGAAGCTCCCAGGTCTTTTGTAGGTTCATCCACAGTTGCGGCGTCGTCCCGAAATACCGCGCCAGACGCAGCGCCGTGTCCGCGCTGACGCCCCGCTGTCCGTTCAGGATCGTCGTGACGCGGTTCACCGGGACTCCCAGCGCGTCCGCCAGCGCGTTGGCCGGCAGGCCGAGCGCGTCGAGTTCGTCGCGCAGTATCTCGCCGGGATGCACCGGCCTCATTCCGTTCCTGGCGTCCATGTTCGACCCCCGTTTCAGTGATAGTCCACAATCTCCACCTCGCACGGCCCGTCATCGGTCCAGAGGAAGCAGATTCGCCACTGATCGTTGATCCGAATGCTGTACTGTCCAGCCCGGTGACCGCGCAACGCCTCAAGCCGGTTACCCGGCAACGCGGAAAGGTCTCGCAGCGTCTCCGCGCTGTCCAGCAAGACCAGACGGCGCGCCGCCTGATAGGCGAACCCCTGAAACGCTGCGACGCGATGCCCTTCGAAAAAGCGCTGCGTCTCCCGGTTCCTGAAGCTCCGGATCATGTGCGCACCACTCTAATCCCTTTTACGTTATCCGTAAACCCATATCGAGGATCGGGTACTGTGAAATTTTGAACTCGAGCGTCGGCGGCAGGGATGATAGCCTCTCCCGCATGGGACAGATTCCTATTATGCCAAGTAAACTGCCTGAGAGTCTATAATCTGTTGATTTATTGGAGAAAAATCTGATCTCAAACGGGCGATGACAGACTCGGAGATTCAGCGCCAACGCGTCGATTCAATACTGTTGCAACACTGATGCCGGGACTCACAACCCGGCGCATCCGTGTCGCTTCACGCCGCGGAATCTCGAACCTTGATGCCTCTTTTGGGTAGACGCGCGGGGGTCGGGTAGGAACGGCGCATTGCTGCGCCATCCCCCCCTAAGAACCGTACG
>JAPPNE010000002.1 GCA_028818775.1 Deltaproteobacteria bacterium
ACGCCGGCTACTACAGCGTGCGCATGCGCATGGACCCCAACGGCAAGGTCTACGTCTTCCCGGGCGGCAGCGACGAGGGGCAGGGCCACGCCACCTCCATCTCCCAGCTCGTGGGCGACGAGCTGCAGGTGTCGTTCGACGACGTCATGGTGGTGGAAGGAGACAGCCTGGCGTGCCCCTACGGCTCCGGCTCGTACTCCAGCCGCTTCTCGGTGGTGGGCACCACCGCCGTGACGCTGGCGGCGCGGGCGTTGCGGGAAAAGATCACCCAGATCGCTTCGGTGATGCTGCGGCACCCGCCCGGCGGGCTGGTGTTCGCCGACGGCCGGGTGTCGGTGGAAGGGCGCCCGGCGGAGGCGGTCTCCCTCTCGGAGATCGCTCGCGTCGCCTACTTCTACCCGTTCCAGTTGCCCGAGGGCATGGACCCCGGGCTCGAGACCCTGTACCACTTCCGCGACCCCAACATCGAGTTCGAGGCGGACGAACGCGGGCGCGTGGCCATGTTCAGCAGCTTCCCCTACGACGCCGAGGCGGCGGTGGTGGAGGTGGAGGCGGACACCGGGCTCTTGAGAATCCTGAAGTTCGTCTCCGTGCACGACTGCGGCAACATGCTGAACCCCCTCATCGTGCGGGGCCAGCATGTGGGCGCCCTGGCCCACGGCTTCGGCGGCGCCCTTTACGAGGAGCTGCCCTACACCGAGGAAGGGCAGCCCATGGCGGCCAGCTTCAAGGACTATTTCCTGCCCACCGCCATGGAGATGCCGGAGATGGTGCTGGAGCACATCGAGACCCCCAACCCGTTCACGCCCGGCGGCTTCAAGGGCGCCGGGGAGACCGGCACCGTGGGTCCGCCGGCGGTGTTGGCCAACGCGGTGGAGGACGCGCTCAAGCCCTTGGGTATCGCCGTCCGCCGGCTGCCGCTCACGCCACAGTACCTGTGGTCGCTCATCCAGGAGGCCAGGGGAGGCCGGTAACCGGACTCCGACCAAGTACCGACATGGCCTGAAAGGGAGACGTCACATGTCCGACAAGGTCCTGCTCGAAAAGACGGGCGACATCGCCGCCCTGACCTTGAACCGCCCGGAGAAGGGGAACGCCGTCGACCTGGAGGTGATGTTGGCGCTGACGGAAAAGCTCGCGGAAGCGGCGGCCGACAAGACGCTCCGTCTCATGGTCATCGAGGGCAGGGGCGACGACTTCTGCTCCGGGCGCGAGCCCGACGTGCCCCGGCCGGAGAACGCCGCGCAGTTTGCGGAAGCCCTCGGCCGGATCGTGCGCGTCAACGAGCTGCTGCAATCCTTCCCGGGAATCAGTTTGGCGGTGGTTCGGGGGAAGGCCTTCGGGTTCGGCTGCGGACTGGCGGTCCAAAGCGACGTGACGCTTGCCGCGGCCGACGCGCGCTTTGCGTTCCCCGAGATCAAGGCGGGTTTCCCGCCCACCATCGTCATGTCCTACCTGAGCCGCTGGATACACCGGAAGAAGGCCCTGGAACTGGTGATGACCGGAGGTGAGCTAAGCGCCGAGGAGGCCGAGCGGCAGGGCTTGGTGAACCGTGTGGTGCCGCCGGATCGGCTGGCGGACGAGAAGGGGCGCTGGATCGAGACTCTTTCGGGCCGGGACCTCGACGGTCTTCAGGCTACCAAGGCGTTTTTCAGGGACACGGCCGAATGGTCCACGGGCGCGGCGGCACAGTACGGCATCACTCGGTTGGCGAACTTCTTTGCGAGCCGGGGATAGGGCTGTTCGTGGCGCGGGGACTAGCGCCTGACTTCGATCTTGCGTCCGAAGCTGACCTCGCCCTTGTCGATCCTGAGGGAGAAACCGCAGTCCGGGTTGGTGCACACCCAGGCCTTGAACATGACCGATGCGCCATCCTGACCGTAGTCCGATAGCGGGATCAAAATGCCATTGTCGCATTTCTGACACTTCGGCAGTTCCATCTCCACTCCTCCTTTGCGGCGAAGCCAACTCGCCATAAAACCGTCCTTGCCTGCCCTGTTCGCTACGACTCGGCAAGTTAACAGATACCTCGGACCATATAGAAGTTTCGCCTCGAAATCAACTTTTCAGGGAAGCCGAGGCGTACCCATTCCGGTCTATGGAGGTCCTGCGCGCGAGTACGCGCGAGGGTGTGAATCACCCCTCACTATTTGACAGCTTCGCCTGGCCGGGGATAGTATGGAAAAGTGCCTCTGGCGGGTGCCGCCACCCTTTCGAAGAGGCATCCTCTCGCTTACATGACATTGCATTCATGTCCGTTGTGGCCATCATACCGGCGCGTTACGGGTCCACGCGGTTTCCGGGGAAGCCGCTCGCCAGGATCGGCACGAAGCCGATGATTCAGCACGTCTACGAGAGCACCGCGGCGGCGGAAGTTGTCCGGCGCACGCTCGTGGCCACCGACGACGCGAGGATTCTGGACGCGGTCAGGGGTTTCAACGGGGAGGCCGTGATGACCTCCGGGGAGCACGTGAGCGGAACGGACCGCTTGGCCGAGGTGGCCGCCGGCCTCGAGGCGGAGTGGATCGTCAATGTCCAGGGCGATCTCCCGTTCGTTCAGTCCGAGACCATCCGCGCGAGCGTGGACTGTCTGCGGCGGGACCCGGCGGTCCCCATGGCCACGGCGTGTACCTCGATCACCTCGGAGAACGAGTTTCTCGACCGGAACGTGGTCAAGGTGGTGACCGACCGGCAGGGCTTCGCCTGTTATTTCTCGCGCGCGCCCATCCCCTTCCACCGGGAGCCGCCGGCCGGGCCCGCTGGCTGGGGGCGCCGGCACCTGGGAATCTACGTGTACCGGCGGGACTTCCTCCTGCGCTTCGCCGCCATGCCGGCCGCGGAACCGGAGCTCATCGAGGGCCTGGAGCAGTTGCGCGCCCTGTATCACGGTTTCCGTATTCGGGTCGTGGACGTGGCGGAACCCGGCGTGGAGGTAAACACTCCGGACGACCTGGAACGGGCCGAGGCCTATTGGACAAGCGTGCACACGGGGAGATGCCATGGCTAACTTGCCACAGAAGTTCATCTTCGTGACCGGCGGGGTGATGTCGTCGCTGGGCAAGGGGCTGGCCGCGGCTTCCATCGGCGCGCTGCTGGAAAGCCGCGGTCTCAAGGTGACGCTTCTGAAGATGGATCCGTACATCAACGTCGATCCGGGGACCATGAGCCCGTACCAGCACGGCGAGGTGTTCGTGACCGACGACGGCGCCGAGACGGACCTCGACCTGGGACACTACGAGCGCTACGTCTCGTCGACCACCGGGCGGGCCAACAACTTCACCACCGGCCAGGTCTACGACACCGTCATCAGCAAGGAGCGGCGCGGAGATTACCTCGGCGGCACGGTCCAGGTGATTCCCCACATCACCGACGAGATCAAGCGGCGCATCGAGGCCGCGGCCGAGAACTACGACATCGCCATCTGCGAGGTGGGCGGCACCGTGGGCGACATCGAGGGGCTGCCGTTCCTGGAGGCCATCCGCCAGTTCGGCCGCGACCGCGGGCGGCAGAACGTCATCTACGTCCATCTCACCTACGTCCCGTACATCGCCGCCGGCGGCGAGCTCAAGACCAAGCCCACGCAGCACAGCGTGAAGGAGCTTACCGGGCTGGGCATCCAGCCGGATTTCCTCTTGTGCCGCACGGACCGTCTCCTGAGCCGCCCTCTCAAGGCGAAGATCGCCAGCTTCTGCAATGTCGACGAGAACTCGGTGATCACGGCCAAGGACGTGGAATGGATCTACGAGGTGCCGTTGGTGCTGCACCAGGAGGGTCTCGACGACCGCATCGTGGAGCGGCTGCAGATGTGGACCGGCACGCCCAACCTGCGCAAGTGGCAGAACACGGTGCACATCCTCAAGAACTCCAGGGAAACGGTGCGCATCGCCGTGGTGGGCAAGTACATGCAGCTCAAGGAGTCGTACAAGAGCCTGATGGAGGCCCTGGTGCACGGCGGCATCGCCAACGGGGTGCACGTCGAGCTGGAGTGCATCGAGGCGGAGAAGATGGAGAAGCGCGACGTCCACAAGTTCCTGGACGGCGTCAACGGCGTCCTGATCCCGGGCGGGTTCGGCGACCGCGGCACCGAGGGCAAGGTGCGCGCCGTGCGCTACGCGCGCGAGAACAAGGTCCCGTTCTTCGGCATCTGCCTGGGGATGCAGATCGCCGTGGCCGAGTTCGCGCGCAACGTCTGCTCCCTCAAGGGCGCCAACTCGGTGGAGATGGACCCCAAGACGAAACACCCGGTGATCCACCTGATGGACGAGCAGAAAGAGGTGGACCGGATGGGCGGCACCATGCGCCTCGGGGCGTACCCGTGCGTGCTCGCCTCCGATTCCCTCTCGGCCAGGATGTACCGGAAGAAGAAGATCTCCGAGCGCCACCGGCACCGCTACGAGTTCAACAACCGGTACCGTGAGACGATGACGGAGCAAGGGTTGCGCATCAGCGGCCTGTCGCCCGACGGCAATCTCGTGGAGGTGGTGGAACTGGCGGACCACCCCTGGTTCGTCGGCTGCCAGTTCCACCCGGAGTTCAAGTCCCGCCCGACCGAGTGCCACCCGCTGTTCAAGGGCTTCATTCGCGCCGCCGTGCAGCATCGCGGTTCGGTGAAGGAAGTCCCGCGCATGCGCATCGTCGCGGACGCCGCGAGGTCATGAGCACCAGCGAGGTCCATATCGGCGCCATCCGCGTCGGCGGCGGCCAACCGCTCACGCTGATCGCGGGTTCGTGCGTCATCGAGAACCGGGACTCGGCGTTGCGGCACGCCGCGTTCCTGAGCGACCTCACCCGGCGGCTCGACATCCCGTTCGTCTACAAGTCGTCCTACGACAAGGCCAACCGCACGTCGCTGGAGTCGTTTCGCGGTCCGGGCCTCGACGAGGGCCTGCGCATCCTGCAGGACGTGCGCCGCGAGATCGGCGTCCCCGTGCTCACCGACGTGCACGAGCCCGACCAGATCGGCCCGGTGTGCGAGGTGGTGGACATCGTTCAGATTCCCGCGTTCCTGTGCCGGCAGACGGACTTCGTCGTCGGGGTGGCGCGCGCCGCCAAGGTCGTGAACGTGAAGAAGGGGCAGTTCCTGGCGCCCTGGGACATCCGCAACGTGGTGGCCAAGATCGTCGCCGCAGGCAACACCAACGTGCTGCTGACCGAACGCGGCGTGTCGTTCGGCTACAACAACCTGGTGTCGGACATGCGCTCGCTGGTGATCATGCGGGAGTCGGGTTTCCCGGTGGTGTTCGACGCCACCCACAGCCTGCAGCTTCCGGGCGGCCTGGGCGAGGCCTCGGGCGGCGACCGGCAGTTCATCGCGCCGCTGGCGCGGGCGGGCGCGGCCGTGGGCGTGGACGCGCTCTTCATGGAGGTCCACGAGGATCCGGATCGGGCCCTGAGCGACGGTCCCACGTCCTTTCCCTTGGCCGGCCTCGATGAATTGCTGCGTGCGGTGAAGGACATCGACGGCCGGGTCAAGGCGCCGGGGAGCGGGTGACATGGGCAGGTCGGGAGACGTCATCCGCAAGGCCCGCGAGGTGCTGGACATCGAGATCGGCGGCATCGCGGCGGCCCGGGACCGGGTCGGCGAGGCGTTCCCGCGGGCGGTGGACCTCCTGCACGGCTGCGCCGGCAAGGTCATCGTCACCGGCGTGGGCAAGTCGGGGCTCGTCTGCCACAAGATCGCGGCCACGCTGGCGAGCACCGGAACGCCGGCGTTCTTCCTGCACGCGGCGGAGGCGAGCCACGGCGACCTGGGCATGATCATGCGCGACGACGTCGTGCTGGCCGTGTCCAACAGCGGCGAGTCCGAGGAGGTCCTGCGGATGCTGCCGCTGATCAAGCGCTGGGGTCTCAAGCTCGTCGCCATGACCGGCAACGCGCAATCGAGCCTGGCCCGTTCGGCGGACGTGGTGCTGGACGTCGGAGTCCCCGAGGAGGCCTGTCCTTTGGGACTCTCGCCCACCGCCAGCACCACCGCGGCTCTGGCCATGGGCGACGCCCTCGCCGTGGTGCTGCTGGAGCGCCGGGAGTTCAAGGAGGAGGACTTCCTGCTGCGGCATCCGGGCGGCGCCCTGGGCCGCCGTCTGCTGCTGCGCACGCGCGACCTCATGCACTCGGGCGACGACATTCCCCTGGTGTTCGAGGACACGCCGCTCAGGGACATCCTCCTGGAGATCACCTCCAAGCGGCTCGGCGTGACCGGCGTGTTGAACCGGGAGCAGGCACTCGTGGGGGTCATCACCGACGGCGACCTGCGCCGCTGCCTTGCCCGGAGCGACGGCACGGGCAACATGCTGGAACGACGGGCATCGGAGATCATGACCCGGACCCCCAAGACCATCGCCGCCGACGCGCTCGCCGCCGAAGCCGTGGCCCTGATGGAAAGGTTCTCCATCACCTCACTGTTCATCACGGCCGGGGAGTCGGCTAAGCCCCAGGGGATCCTCCACCTCCATGACCTCCTCAAGGCCGGCCTCGTCTGACGCTCCGCTGCCGCCCGGGGTCGACGCACTGCGCGCCAAGGTCCGGGACGTCAAGCTGCTGTTGCTCGACGTCGACGGCGTGCTGACCGACGGCGGCATCGTCATCGACGAACGGGGCGAGGAGGTCACCCGCTTCGATGTCCAGGACGGCCACGGCATCAAGCTGCTCCAGGACGCCGGTATCCGCGTCGGGCTGCTTACCGGGCGCGCCTCGCGCGCCGTGGCGGTGCGTGCCCAGCGTCTGTCCATCGGCCTCGTCTACCAGAACGTCTCCGACAAGCTGCTCGGCTATGAGGAGGTCAAGGCGGAGACCGGCCTCGCCGACGGCGAGATCGCCTATGTCGGCGACGACATGCAGGACTTGCCCGTGCTGCGCAGGGTGGCCTTTGCGGTGGCGGTGAAGGACGCCTGGGAAGGCTTGAAGGCGCACGCCGACTACGTCACGGTCCGGCCGGGCGGCCACGGCGCGGTGCGCGAGGTGGCGGAGCTGCTGCTGCGCCTCACCGGAAGGTGGGACGCGCTGTTGAAGCAGTACGACCGCTGAACGCGTCGCGCGCGGAGTTCTTGAAGCAATATTCATGCCCGCGGCTTTACACGCGCGGGGCGAGTTGATATCCCGAAACTGATGTCCTGTCTCGTCCCCGGAAGGTGATGCATGCGGTCCAAACGGTTGTGGCTGTTGCTGGTTGCGGCCGCCGGGGTGATCTTTGTCGGCGTCGAGGTGGCTCGGCACCTGCGGGAACAGGCGCTTCGCGACCCTCGGGCGCTATTGCAGATCACGCCCGGGGTGGCCTTGCAGGTCAAGAACTTTCGCCGCAGCCGGATCGAGGACGGGCGCAAGGCTTGGGAGGTGAAAGGGGTCGAGGCGACCTATTTCAAGTCCGAAGAGAGGGCCTTGGTAAGGAGGCCGGCGTTGGTCTTCTACCGGGAGGATGGCCGGATTCTTGAGGCCACCGGCAGGGAAGGGAACATTTTCCTGCCCGACGGACAGTTGCAAAGGGCGGAACTGGACGGCGCGGTGGACATCACCTACCAGGGTGTGCGATTCCACACCGATAAGCTGATCTATTTTCATGCCGAGAACCGCGTGGTTTGTCCGGGCAGGGTGGCGGCCACCGTGGACGGCGTCGATTTCGAGGGCGAGAACATGACCTACTCGCTTGCGGACGAGACCATCGAGCTTCGCAGGGCCGTACGAACCTCCATCCATCCGGGGCGCCTGGACCACGCCGACCTGGTCCAAAGGCTGGCTCGGGGAAAGGGCGCGGGCCGATGAGACAACCAAGGACAAGCGACGGATTTCGCTGGACGCTGGCTCTGGCGGTCGTGCTGTTCCTGCATGCCGCGGGTCCCGTGGCGAGAGCCTCCGAGGATCCGGCCCGTGGCCGCGGAGCGGTTGCCGCCGGTCTGTTCGCCGACAAGGATACGCCTGTCGAGATCACCGCCGACCGCATGGAGTTCCAGCGCAAGCGGAGCACCATCGTTTACAAGGGGAACGTCCAGGTCGTGCGGGACGGCGTCAAGATCGCAAGCGACGTCCTGATGGCGCGCTATGACGCCAAGGGCGGCGTGTTGACCAGCGTGGTGGCGGAGGGGAAGGTGAGGGTGAGCCACGGAGGACGCGTCATGACCGGCGACAAGGCCGTGTTCGACGGCGCGGACGAGACCATCACCGTGTCCGGCAACACGGTCGTGCGCGACGGCAACAGCAGCATCTCGGGCAGCCGCATCACGATCTACGTCAACGAGGACCGCAGCGTTGTGGAGAACAGCGAGGGACGGGTGAAGGCGGTGATCTTTCCGGGACAGTTGAATCAGTGAACTGAGCGGCGCGGGCGATGAGCGTTCTCAACGCGGACGGGATCGTAAAGGCGTATCGAGGACGCCGGGTGGTGGACCAGGTCACTCTCCAGGTCAACAGCGGCGAAGTGGTGGGCCTTCTCGGGCCCAACGGAGCGGGCAAGACCACCCTGTTCCACATCCTGATCGGCCTGGTCCGGGCCGACGGCGGCAAGGTCAGCCTGGACGGGACCGATCTGACCGCCGCCCCCATCCACCGGCGCGCGCGGGCCGGTCTCAGCTATCTGCCCCAGGAGTCCTCCGTGTTCCGCGGCCTCACGGTCAAGCAGAACCTCTTGGCCATACTCGAGACCTTGAAACTCGGCAGGGACGAGGAAGAGGAGCGGAGCCGGCGTCTGCTCCACACCTTCGGCCTTGTCCACCTGGCGGATCAGAAGGCCTACACTCTTTCCGGCGGCGAGCGGCGGCGCGTGGAGATCGCCCGGGCGCTGATCCTGTCGCCGTTCTTCGTGCTGCTGGACGAGCCCTTCACCGGGGTCGATCCCATCGCCCTGGCCGACATCAAGTCCGTCATCCAGCGGCTGTCCGACGCCGGCATCGGCATCCTGATCACGGATCACAACGTCCGGGAAGCCCTCGAGATCTGCACCCGCGCCTACATCCTGAATCAGGGCGTGCTGCTCGCGGAAGGGACCCCCGCCGACATCGCCGCCAGTGAACGGGCGCGCGAGGTCTATCTTGGAGAAGGGTTCAGGCTCTAGGGCCCCGGCCCTTTGTTTGACGGAACGTCCGGATGGCACTCGAAATCAAGCTCTCCCAGAAGATGATGCCGCAACTGGTGATGACGCCCCAGTTGCAGCAGGCCATCAAGCTTCTCCAGCTTTCCCAACTCGACCTCCAGCAGCGCATCTCCCAGGAGCTGCAGGAGAATCCGGCCCTGGAGGAAGCACGCGACGACGACGATGCCGCCCCGGACCGCGTGCGTGAACCCGAGGCGACGCAGGAGACGCTGGTCACCGACCGCATCGCGGATTGGCAGGACTATCTCGACAACCACTCCAACTCGCGCCACGACATGGTCGCGCCGGAGGTCGTGCGCCAGGAAGAGGATTTCCCGTCGCTGGAGGACACCATTACGCGCCGGGAGACCCTCCACGAACACCTGCTGTGGCAGCTCCGCATGGCCGGGCTCGACCCGGCGGGCGAGAGCATCGGCCTGTGCATCATCGGCAACCTGGACGAACGGGGATACCTTGAGACATCGCTGGAAGAAGTCGGCGAGTTGGCCCGGGCGACGCTGGATGAGGTGGAGGACGTCCTGGCGCGGATCCAGCTCTTCGATCCGGTCGGCATCGCCGCCCGGGATTTGCGCGAGTGCCTGCTGGTGCAGCTCCACAGCGCGGGGTTGGGGGAAAGCGTGGCGGCGCGCGTGGTGGCGGCCCATCTTCGCGAGCTGGAGCGCAAGCAGTACGAACGGATCGCGGCGGCTCTGGACGTCGGCGTCGCGGACATCATCGAGGCGGCCCATCTCATTGCCTGTCTGGAACCGAAGCCGGCGCGGGACTATGATGACGGCGAGGTCCGCACGATCATTCCGGACGTGGTGGTGCAGAAGGTCGCGGGGGAGTACGTCATCTTCCTCAATGACGACGGAGTGCCGCCGTTGAGAATCAGCCCGCTGGTGCGGCGACTGGCCGGGGCTTCGAGCGAAGAGGCGCGCGAGGCCAAGGAATACCTGGACGGCAAGATCCGTGCCGCCACCTGGTTGATCAAGAGCATCCAATGGCGCCAGCAGACCCTGTACCGGGTCAGCGAGAGCATCTTCAACTTCCAGCGCGAGTTCCTCGATCATGGCGTGGACCGGCTGAAGCCCCTGGTGCTGCGCGAGGTCGCGGCACAGATCGGCATGCATCCGTCCACGGTCAGCCGCGCCACTTCCAACAAGTATGTCCACACGCCGCAGGGCGTATTCGAGTTGAAATACTTCTTTCAGAGCGGCATACCGCGTAACGACAGCTCGTTGGTGGTGTCGGCGGAGTCGGTCCGGGAGCGGATCCGGGTGCTGGTGGAGTCGGAGGACCCGGGCAAGCCGCTGAGCGACCAGGAAATCGCCGTCACGCTGCGGGGACTGGGAATCGACATCGCGCGCCGGACGGTCGCCAAGTATCGCGAGCAGTTGGGCATCCTGCCGTCGTCGCGGCGGCGGGACCCGTATGGGCAACGAGTCGAGCCCGCCTGACGCGGCGGTTCGAAGGGAGTCCTGATCTCGGCACGAGGGACAAGGGGGTCGGCTTGCGAATCACGGACGTTCTGGATCCTGAAGCGGTCATTCCGAGTCTCGAGGCGCGCGACAAGTACGCCGTCCTCGAGGAGATCGTGACCCGCGTGTCGAGCCACTACGGATTCGAGGACTCGCAACGGTTGCTCGACGTGGTGCGCGCCCGCGAGCGGATCTGCAGCACCGCCATCGGCGAGGGCGTGGCCATCCCCCACGGCAAGCTGCCGGGGCTGAAGCGGGTGTTCATCGCCTTTGCCCGCAGCCGCGAAGGGGTCGATTTCGACGCCCAGGACGGCACTCGCACGCACCTGTTTTTTCTCCTGGTGGCGCCCGAGGAGTCCACCTCCGAGCACCTGAGCGCGTTGGCGCGGGTGTCCCGGCTGGTCAAGGACGCCTCGCTGCGCGAGCACCTCATGCGCGTGCAGACTCCCGAAGAGGTGGTGCGGCTCATCGAGGAGAAGGAACGGAACCTCTGACCAGCCCGCTTGACATCGTGGTCGTCACCGGCCTTTCGGGGTCGGGGAAAAGCGTCGCCATGCGCGCGCTGGAGGACAACGGCTTCTTCTGCGTCGACAACCTGCCGGTCCTGCTCATTCCCAGATTCATCGAGCTTTGCCAGGGCTACCGCGAAGGCATCGAGCGGGCCGCCTTCGGCATCGACCTCCGCGGCGGACAGTTCATCGAGGGCTGGCAGGAGGTGCTGGACGAAACCCGCAGGGCCGGTCACCGGGTGGAGGTCCTCTTCCTGGACGCCAGCGACGAGCTGCTGCTGCGCCGCTTCAACGAGACGCGCCGCCCCCATCCGCTCCAGGCGGGCGGGTCGGTGCAGGACGGCATCGCGCGGGAGCGCGCGGCCCTGACGGGCATGCGCGACCTGGCCCACCGGGTCATCGACACCACGCATCTCAACGTCCACGATCTCAAGAAGGTCATCGAGGACTCGTGTATCCAGGCTCTGGGACGCCGGCGCATGTCCGTCTTCCTGATGTCCTTCGGCTACAAGTACGGCATCCCGGCCGAGGCGGACCTGGTCATCGACGTGCGTTTTCTTCCCAACCCGTTTTTTGTTAATGGGTTGGGGACTCGCAGCGGTTTGGCGCCGGAAGTACGGGATTTCGTTCTCAGCCGGCCGGAGACGCACGCTTTCGTCGAGCGCATGAGCGCGCTGCTCGATTTCACGCTGCCCAGCTATGAGCGCGAGGGCAAGAGCAACCTGACCGTGGCCTTCGGCTGCACCGGCGGGAAACACCGGTCGGTGGTGCTCGCCGCCGAGTTCGCGCGGCGCCTGGATGGGGGCCCATGGCGCATTCAGTTGCGGCACCGGGACGTTGACAGATGACCCATGCACCGCGTTAGGAAGAAGCTTGAGATCAAGAACCGCCTCGGTATGCACGCGCGCGCCTCGGCGCTGTTCGTGCAGACCGTCAATCAGTTCTCCTCGGAGGTCAAGATCTCCAAGGACGACAACGTCGTCAATGGACGAAGCATCATGGGCGTCCTGACCCTGGGAGCGGCCAAGGGCAGCAAGATCCGGGTCGAAACCCGCGGTGAGGACGCTCACGAGGCCATGCTCGCCATCGAGCAGCTCGTGGAGGACAAGTTTCGCGAGAGTGACTGACGTGGCCCGGTTGCAAGACCGTCCGCAACCGGGTTTTCCCGCGGAACTGGAACAGGACGTAACGGAAAGGGTCGAACAGGCAGTATCCATGACGAACAAGGACTTTGTCTTTACCTCGGAATCGGTGTCGGAGGGCCATCCCGACAAGATGTGCGACCAGGTCTCGGACGCGGTGCTCGACGCCCATCTGGCGCAGGACCCGAACAGCCGTGTGGCGTGCGAGACACTGGTCAAGAACGATTTGATCGTCATCGCCGGCGAGATCACCAGCAAGGGAAAGGTGGACTACGAGAGCCTGGCGCGCCGCGTCGCCCTCGACATCGGCTACGATGATCCCGCCAAGGGGTTCGACGGCAACACGTGCGAGGTGCTGGTGCGGCTGGTGAGCCAGTCTCCCAACATCTCTCAGGGAGTTACCGAAGGCGAGGGTCTTTTTAAGGAGCAGGGCGCCGGCGACCAGGGCATGATGTTCGGCTACGCGTGCGACGAGACCGAGGAGTTGATGCCGCTGCCGATCCAGCTCGCCCATGAGCTCGTCGGCTATCTGGCCAAGATACGGAAGTCCGGCGAGGCGCCGTTCCTGCGCCCGGACTCCAAGTCCCAGGTGAGCGTCGAGTACCGCGACGGCCGCCCCCATCGCGTCACCAACGTGGTGGTGTCCACCCAGCACACCCCCGAGGTGCCTCACGACAAGCTCCGCGAGACCATCATCGACAGCGTGATCCGCGCGGTGGTCCCGTCCCAATACCTCGACAACGACACGGAGTTTCTCGTCAACCCCACCGGCAGCTTCGAGATCGGCGGCCCCCAGGCCGACGCGGGCCTGACCGGCCGCAAGATCATCGTGGACACCTACGGCGGCATGGGCCGGCACGGCGGCGGCGCCTTCTCGGGCAAGGACCCCTCCAAGGTGGACCGCAGCGCGGCGTACGTGGCCCGCTACGTGGCCAAGAACGTCGTCGCGGCCAAGCTGGCACGCCGCTGCGAGATCCAGCTTGCCTACGTCATCGGGGTAGCCGAGCCCGTGTCCATCGCCATCGACACCTTTGGCACGGGCGTGGTCTCGGACGCCGAGATCGTCAAGCTCGTGCGCGAGAACTTCGAGCTCACCCCCAAGGGCATCATCGACGCCCTGAGCCTGCGCGCGCCCATCTACCAGAAGTCGGCGGCCTACGGCCACTTCGGCCGCAAGCCGGAAGACGGCTTCTTCACCTGGGAGCAGACCGATCGGGCAACACGCCTGAGCGGCGCGGTCAAGGGCTAGTGGCCCGTCTCATAGGCGGGACTTCCGAAACTACGCGGAAACATCTTGTCGTCGCCGGCGAGCGACGACCCGGAGGGGCGACAGTCGGTCGTCTCTCCGTGGCCGAAACCACGCACGCCTCGGGGGCGCGTTTCAGAATCCGCCCCCGAGTGTTCATGCGTGCCCACGGAGACCAACATGGCTAAAGTGAAATGCGACATCGCGGACCCGAGTCTGGCCGCGGACGGATGGAAACGAGTCCTTTGGGCCGATCAGGAAATGCCAGTGCTCCGGGACGTGCGCGCGCGCTTCGAAAAGGAGAAGCCGCTGAAGGGCCTGCGCTTCTCCGCCTGCCTGCACGTCACCGCGGAAACCGCCAACCTCGTTCGGACGCTCAAGGCGGGCGGCGCCGACGTCGTCCTGTGCGCGTCGAATCCCCTGTCTACACAGGATGACGTGGCCGCCGCCCTGGTGAAGCACGAGAACCTGTCCGTGTACTCCATCCGCGGCGAGGACCACGACACCTACTACCGGCATCTCAGGGCCGCGCTCGACCACCGCCCGGTCATCACCATGGACGACGGCGCCGACCTCGTGTCCATGCTGCACCAGGAGTACGACCACCTCGTGCCCGACATGCTGGCGTCCATGGAGGAAACCACCACCGGAGTCATCCGGTTGCGCGCGCTGGAGGCCGACGGGGCGCTCAAGATTCCCATCATCGCGGTCAACGACGCCGCCACCAAGCACCTCTTCGACAACCGCTACGGCACCGGCCAGTCCACCATCGACGGCATCATCCGCGCCACCGACGTTCTGCTCGCCGGCAAGCGCGTGGTGGTGGCAGGCTACGGCTGGTGCGGCCGCGGCGTGGCGTCGCGCGCACGCGGCATGGGCGCCAAGGTCATCGTCACCGAGGTGGACCCCGTGCGCGCCCTCGAAGCCTCCATGGACGGCTTCGACGTCATGCCCATGAAGAACGCCGCCAAGGTCGGCGATCTCTTCATCACCCTCACCGGAGACATGCACGTCATCCGCCAGGAGCACCTGCGCTCCATGAGGGACGGCGCCATCATCTGCAACTCCGGCCACTTCGACATCGAGATCGACATCAAGACCCTCGACTCAATGGCCGAGAAGTGCCAAAAGAACGTGCGCAACCACGTCGACTGCTACACGCTCCCCGGCGGCAAGCGCCTCTTCCTCCTCGGCGAAGGCCGCCTCGTCAACCTCGCCGCCGCCGAAGGCCATCCCGCCTCCGTCATGGACATGAGCTTCGCCACCCAGGCCCTCGCCTCCGAATGGGCCGTCCAGCAGCGCGGCACCCTGTCCCCACAAGTCTACGACGTCCCCCAGTCCCTCGAGGAATGGGTCGCCAGCATCAAGCTCGGCACCATGGGCATCCAGATCGACAAGCTCACCCGCGAGCAGAAGATCTACCTGTCGTCGTGGGAGATGGGGACG
Organism: Deltaproteobacteria bacterium; assembly: GCA_028818775.1. Lineage (NCBI taxonomy): Bacteria > Pseudomonadati > Myxococcota > Myxococcia > Deltaproteobacteria bacterium. Next base: position 14,883 of record JAPPNE010000002.1, read on the forward strand.
TAACAGTCGCGGTTGAGGTTTCGGTCCGAGAGAGACAGACGCCCCAGTAACCGTCATCCCCGCGAAAGCGGCCGGACCCCCCGAAACGTCATTCCCGCAAAACAGGCTGTGTCAAAACCCCATCTTAGAGAGGCACCAACCCCCTGAAACGTCATTCCCGCGAAAGCGGGAATCCAGGGGTGGTGGTGGGGCAACGTGTTCAATCCGCTCCACATCATCTGACTTCTTGCGTCGTTTCGTGCCGGCTCCCGCTTGATTGCAACGCAATCGCGCGATAGCCTGAGTCGTCACGAAAGAGGTGTGACGATGGCAAGCATCACGATTCGCAAACTCGACGACGACGTGAAGACCCGCCTTCGCATGCGGGCGGCCGGGCATGGGCGATCAATGGAGGAAGAAGCCCGCCTGATCCTGGCCGAGGCGGTCAAGAAAAAAACGGTGCCGCCCAAAGGCTTGGGGACATTGATTCACGAACTGTTCAAGCCTTACGGTGGCGTTGAGTTGGAACTGCCGCCGCGCGAGCCGGCACGTGAGCCGCCTCGGTTCGACTGAGGCGGCAATGGTGGTCCTTGACACCAACGTCGTGTCCGAGTTGATGCGTGACCACCCGAATCGGGAAGTCATCGTCTGGTTGGACGAACTGCCGACTCGGGAGCTGTATGTGACCGCGGTGACGGAAGCGGAGATCCTCACCGGGATTGCCTTCCTGCCTCGAGGTAAACGCCGCAGAGGCCTCGCCGACGCTGCTACACGCCTGTTCACGGATTTGTTCGCCAACAGGGTGCTCCCGTTCGACAGCGAGGCTGCGCGTGCCTACGCAACCATCATGGCCGCCCGCCGGAGCGCCGGGCGTCCGGCCCCGCAGGCCGATTGTCAGATCGCCGCCATCGCCCGTTCGCGCGGCATGAGCGTGGCAACGCGCAATGTTCGAGACTTCGAGGGCACGGGAATCGAGGTGATTGACCCGTGGCGGCGCTCATGACGAGGCGGGTGGTGTCACCCCCCAGGCTATCGATGACATCTCAGAGGCGAGTCAATCGCGATGGCAGAAACCAACCAGAAAACGACGACAGCGGTCGAAGGTTACTTCGCGGACCTGCGAAGGGTGCGGGCGTCCGGCGGTGCGACCGGGGAGCGGTCGGCGTACGGGCCAGTTGCCAACCTGCTCAACGCGGTAGGTAACGCGCTCAAGCCCAAGGTGTTCTGCGTAGGTGAGTTGGCCGATCAGGGCGCCGGCCATCCAGACTTCGGCCTGTTTACGGCGAAGCAGGTGCAGAAGGGCAGACCCCGTGAGGGCCAGACCCCCGAGCGTGGGGTTGTGGAGGTCAAGCCTTCAGACGAAGACATGGACGCGCCTACTGTGCGCGACCAAGTCTCACGCTATTGGGGACGTTACCGGCTGGTCCTGGTGACCAACCTCCGGGAGTTTTCCTTGGTCGGCCCGGACTCGAGCGGGGGAGAGGCAACCCTGGAAACGTTTCGCTTGGCTGACAGCGACGACGAATTTGCGCGCAGGCTTGAGTCGCCTCGCAACTTCGCCCGCGAGATCGGAGCTGGTCTTGGCGAATATCTCGCCCGCGCACTGTCGCACCGGGCCGCGCTCGCCGAGCCCAAGGACTTGGCATGGTTGCTCGCCTCCTACGCCCGCGACGGTCTTGCCCGGGTCGAGGCCGCGGGTGACGCCCCGTCCCTCAAGGCGGTCAGGTCGGCATTGGAAGAGGCGCTTGGCGTCCGTTTCGAGGGGGACAAGGGCGACCGTTTCTTCCGGTCCACCCTCGTGCAGACCCTGTTCTACGGCGTCTTCTCCGCCTGGGTGCTGTGCGCCCGGCAGGTGCCGGCACCGACGGACAGGTTCGATTGGCGCACGGCGGTGTGGCACCTGCGTGCCCCGGTGCTGCGGGCGCTGTTCCAGCAGCTTTCAGACCCCGGCCGCCTGCAGCCGCTCGGTCTCGTCGAAGTACTGGACTGGACCGCGGCCGCGCTGGACCGCGTGGACCGGTCTGCCTTCTTCGCCCGTTTCAGCGAAGGCGAGGCCGTCCCCTATTTCTACGAGCCGTTCCTGGAAGCCTTCGATCCCGAACTGCGCAAGCAACTGGGTGTCTGGTACACGCCAAAGGAAGTCGTTCGCTACATGGTCGCCCGCGTGGACAAGGCATTGAAGGATGACTTGGGCATTCCCGAAGGCTTGGCGGCGGAGAACGTCTATGTCCTGGACCCTTGTTGCGGCACAGGTGCCTATCTGGCCGAAGTGCTGCGCCGGATCGCCGTCAATCTCGAAGGCCAAGGGCTGGGTGCGCTCATCGGCGCACGGGTGAAGAAGGCGGCCACCGAGCGCGTGTTCGGATTCGAGATCATGCCCGCTCCGTTCGTTGTTGCACACCTGCAAGTCGGTCTGACCATGCAGGACCTCGATGCCCCGCTCGCCGACGACGAAACGGAACGCGCCGGTGTGTTCCTGACCAACGCCTTGACAGGTTGGGAGCCACGCACAACCAAGCCGTTGCCCTTTCCCGAATTGGAGGAAGAACGCGACCGCGCGGAGCGGGTGAAGCGGGATACTCCCATACTCGTAATCCTCGGCAACCCGCCCTACAACGGTTATGCTGGCATGGCGGTGGACGAGGAACGGGAGCTTTCGAAAGCCTATCGGACGACCAAACGGGTGCGCCGCCCACAAGGGCAGGGTCTGAACGATCCCTATGTCCGTTTCTTCCGCATGGCCGAACGGCGCATCGCGGAGAAGACGGGCCAGGGCGTAGTCTGCTTCATCTCTAACTATTCATGGCTCGACGGCCTGTCCTTTACGGGGATGCGGGAGCGTTACCTTGAGGCGTTCGACGCGATCCGTATTGATTGCCTGAATGGTGACAAATACAAGACGGGCAAGGTTGCGCCGGACGGCTCGCCCGACCCTAGCATCTTCTCGACACAGAGCGATCCGGTGGGAATTCAGATCGGAACAGCTATCGCGACGCTAGTGCGCTCAGCGGAACACAAGCCCACCGGAGAGATCGGATTCCGGCATCTGTGGGGGCAAGTGAAGCCCGCCGGATTGACCGCGACGGCCGAGGATGAGCCGGACACGCTCTATGCAGGGATCGAGCCTGTGTTGCCGCTCGGTCTTCCTTTCTCACAAACACCGGTGAACGCGGACTGGTTCGGCTGGCCGGCGCTACCGGATCTGTTCCCCAAGTCATACCCCGGCATCCAAACCAAGCGCGATTCTTTCCTAGTGGACGTTGACCTCGATCGGCTCAAAGACCGCCTCACGGTTTACTTCGATCCTGAAGTGAGCCACGATGAAATGGCACGGCGCTTTCCAGTAGCGATGAAGAGTTCTTCTGGATTCGTGATTCGTGATGCCCGCTCGGTGCGCACCGCCCTACTTGCACGAGGCGGACCATCCGATACCGGCTTTATTCGCCATACCTATCGGCCCTTCGACGATCGATGGCTATATTGGGACGAAGGTCGTGGTTTATTGGCTCGTCCATCCCCCGAGTACCTCCCGCACGTATTCTCGGGGAACCTGTGGCTTTCGGCCGCACAGCATGTTCGGCGGGCTGCGGAGGAGCCACAAACGTGTCTCCTCACGAAATCAGGGTCGTTACACCTGATTGAACGAAGCGGAAGCCTGTTTCCTGCTTGGCTTCGAGACGACAGTATAGGCGACGGTGGCAACAATGCGCGCCATGCCAATCTCTCGGCGACCGCGAATCGCTACCTTGAACGCTTAGGCTCCGGTGTGGAAGAACTCTTCTATCATGTCCTCGCTACCCTTCATGATCCTACCTACCGCGAAGCTAACGCGGGAGCGTTGGGTATAGGATGGCCGCGTATCCCGCTTCCGGGTTGGCCGACAGGCGCCGTCGAAGGCACGACCGAGGCGTTTGCTAGATCGGTGGCTCGAGGACGCGAACTTGCGGCGCTGTTTGATCCTGACGAATCTGTTCCCGGCGTCACACAAGGGCCCTTAAGCCCGGAGATTGCCATGATCGCGGTGCCTGCTACAGTAGGTGGACGCAATATGGTCGGCAACGATTTCGCCGTCACCGTTGGCTGGGGACGGTATGGTCAGAGCAACGCGGTGATGCCCGGGCAAGGGCGCGCAGTCGAACGCCCCTTCACTGTGGATGAACGTGCGACCATGAGCGACGCTTTAGTTGGCCTTTGCGAAACCACTTTCGATGTCTATCTCAACGACACGGCCTTCTGGCGCAATGTTCCGTCCGCTCTCTGGAACTACAAGCTCGGCGGCTACCAGGTGCTCAAGAAGTGGCTCTCGTACCGCGAACGCTCCGTCCTCGGTCGTCCGCTGCGCCCGGAGGAAGTTCGCCACTTTACGGATACCGCGCGACGTATTCTTGCGATACTCAAAGTGGCAGGTGGAGAAGTGATTTAAGAACGGTCACGGCGAACCACCGTTGACTCAAGTCAGAGGCCATGCTCGTTCGATATCTTGTGGAGCTTAGGGATCCGATCATACTGGAAGATCATTGGCCCCTTCCCGTCATGGGCGGTGATCTGCGCGTGGTATCGAAGGGCGGCAAGGTAGTCGCTATCGAAATCGCTTTCTCGGGTCAACCGGTGCATCTGGCACCAACGGCAGAGCCGCGCGAGGAAGGGGAAGTCAAACTCGTGATTTCGGGTCGTGACACGCTCCTGCCGTTCGTCAAAATGCAATTGGAAGAGGCCTTCTCCTATATTCAGTGTTATTTCGATGTAGAGATCCTCATTGACGAGATAGAAGCCAGATATGTCGGCGAGACAGAAGAAGAGGAGGCACAGATCAAGATCAAGAGCTTCAAATCCCGTAGAGAGAAAAACTCATGGATGATGCCCTATGATGTCGTCGCCCGGGCGTTGTTGGCGGGAGAAACGGGAAAGGCGCCTAGGCTAGAGGCGAACTTTTTGCGAATGGCGCGAACCGAGATGTTACGGGAGAGGTATATTGACGCGTTTCGATATGCTTTCTTGTTGATCGAGTCGGTTTATGGGGAAGGCAAGTTCAGAGCGGCTCAAGTGAAGGATGTTTTGAAAGCGAACGCCGAATTTGTTTCGATCGTTACAAGCACTCTCAAGAACCTCGTGCCACGAAGAAGCCTTCAGGCAGGTGACACCGATGTACTGCTATCCACGTCCCCAACAGCAGAGGCGGTAATCGATCACATGGTGGACAAACGCGGCTTCTATTTCCACAGCAACATTAAGCGTAAGGATGTGTGGAGGCCTCACGAACAGGAAATGGCAGAAACGCTCTGCTCATTATCATATGGTGTCGCTATGTTGATTGCTCAGTCGGCAGCGATGCCGATGTTTGACGACACTCTTTCCAAGCGTTATGTGGACAACGCGAGACGCGTAGGAGCCATTATGTCGATGAACGTCAATTGTCGTTTTCATGAGCCTACCGAGACCTTCGATAGGGAGGCGAATGTAGCCATCAATATTCCGGGAACCAAGGTCACGCCCAAGATGGCCGTGAAGGTGGCGAGGGAATTTCTGGATCGATTTGCAGATATTGCTCCCTGTGCGGACTTGAAGTCAGCAAGATGTACGGTAGCCAAGACAGGGCAGAAGGTGTTTGACATAGATCTCCACGTCGAAAGTGAAACATACGCCGGCGAAAGTCGATAGACTTGATGTGTCCTCTTCAGTTTCTTTGAGGCGGTAGTACGGCTATTGTAGTATGCTTAACGCGCGTTTAACGGCCTCCGGTTCTCTCTCAATCACGCGCAAGAGGTTAGCCGCGGGGCCGCTGACCCGGCGGGTTCCGTGCTCCCACTTCCGGTAACCGGAAAGGCTCATGCCCATCAGGGGTGCCATCTGGGCCTGGGTTAGCTTCACCCGCCTGCGGATCTCACGAGGAGCCACCGGAGCGTGGACGACGCCGGGGCCGTGGCCCTTCGCGTGGGCAAGAGCTTCGTTGAGGGCCCGGATCAGATCATCGCCGAACGTGGTCATGTCGTCTCCTTGCCGGTTGCTTTGAGTGCGGCCGCGAGGGCTGACACTCTGCGCATTTCTTCCGACGTCAGATCGGTCTTGGCAGCCTTTGAGTACGCGAGCAGCAAATAGATGGGCATCGTTTCGTTGAGATAGTAGTAGACCACCCGCGTACCGCCTCGCTTGCCTTGACCCGATGTTGCGAAGCGCAGTTTTTCCGGACCCCGCCCGTGCCGGGGATGACGTCTCCGGCAAGTGGATTCTCCGCGAGGAAGTTGATCAGACCGCGGGTCTCGTCCTCGGTGAAGAGGTTGGCAGCCTGTCGCGTGAATGTCGGGTTTCGGCTACTGTCTGCATTGTATGCCCCAATGGGGTAGTTTTCAAGCTCTACTGACCTTCTGATGTTGCTTATCGGCCGGTGCAGCCGTTTACATAGGCCGAACGAAGAGCTCATTGGCGAGTAGTAGTCCCCGTTGCGCAAACCGCAGATGTCAGGCTCATCTGTCATCGGAAAAGTCTGTGCGTTGACAAAAGGCACACATCATGCGATGGTTTCACACGTGCATGAATTTGACTGGGATGACGAGAAGAATGAGCTTCTTGAGAAGATGCGGGGCGTATGTTTCGAGGATGTCGTCTTCCACATCAGCAATGGCGACGTGCTGGACATCATCAGACATCCCAATGCGTCCCGGTGTCCGAATCAGAGCATCATCGTTCTGAACATGGAAGGGTACGTGTATCTGGTCCCGTACTCGGAGCAGGAAGGAACACGGTTCCTCAAGACCATCATCCCGAGCAGAAAAGCCACCAAGGAGTACCTGAAATGAGCAGCCCCCTCAAGCTGGACGCCGAAGAAGTGAAGATCCTCCAGGACTTCGAGCGCGGGGAACTCGAAAGCATCAACGACTTCAAGGAAGCGAAGCGAGCACTTGAGGAAGCGGCACACGGCTTCCTTCAGAAGGACAGAAGAATCAACATTCGGATCTCATCACGCGATCTGGAGGCCCTGCAGAAAAGAGCCAGCAAGGAAGGAATGCCCTACCAAACCCTCATTTCAAGCACACTCCACAAATTCGTGACGGGCAAGCTCAAGAGCGTAGGGTAACACTCCCCAATAGACTGCATGGCCGTCGAGGAGCAACCTCACGAAGTGCCAGGGCCTCCACGCCAGATTCCCAGAGCGTCGCTGTGCTCACCAGCGTCAATAGCTGCCTGTTCGGCGTCCTCGCCGTCAAACAGATCATCCGGAAGGCGGATATGCCGAAGAGGCGCGGCTTCCCGTCGGCCGGAAGTGGCGGGGGGCAGTATCCGGGCCTGAGGTTCGCGGCCCTTGGTGATGACGATTTCTTCGCCGGCCTTGGCGCGCCGCAACAACTCGGAAAGACGGGCGCGTGCCTCGGTGATCGTATAAATGGTGGATGACATTTGTCGACTCCAGCACCGTCGATGGCCAGCACCTCCGCGAGGGCCATGCTTAGTGCATGTTGAAATCTACCACCGGGATGCCCATTTGCAAGCACAAACGAGCGGGCTGGCTGGGTTGGTCCTTCAGGCTCATTTGTCATTGGAAGCCTCAGGGACTTGCATAGTCTTATGAAAACGACTATTTTGGTCTTATGACAACGGTTTCCATTTCCGAGTTGAAGGCAAATCTCTCGCGTTACGTTCGCGAGGTTCGCCGTGGCGGTGAGGTCCAGGTCCTGGACCGCGGTACGCCGGTCGCGAGGCTCGTTCCGCCGGTGGCAGAGGATCGCCAGGGAGTTCGAGAACGGCTGACCGCGCAAGGAATCCTGAAGCCGGGAACAGGCAACGCAAAGGCCGTCCTTGACGGGCCTCCCATGGTGCTGCCGACAAGTCTATCGGATGCGTTGGCCGAGGACCGGAACGATCGGCTTTGAGGTACTGGGACGCATCGGCGCTCGTCCCCTTGGTGATTGCCGAACCCGCGAGTGACCGGGCGCGGGAGTGGTTGGCTGAAGACCGGCACATCATTACTTGGGTATGGACCCGCACCGAGATCGTAAGCGCGGTCGAACGACGGTCGAGGGAAGGGTCGCTGTCGCGCATGCAACGCAGGGAAGTGCTTGGACGATTCGACGCTTTGGCCGGCGATTGGGACGAGGTGACGGACATCCTTGCGGTACGGTCCCGGGCGAACGCATTGCTGGCGCGCCATCCGTTGCGTGCCGCAGATGCGGGTCAGCTTGGCGCGGCGCTATTGGTGGGGGAACAATTGGCGGAGCCGCTGACGTTTGTCTGCCTGGACCAGAGACTCTCATCTGCGGCGGAGTTGGAGGGGTTCCGCGTCCTTCCGTAGCTCCCTCACACCAGCCGAACGAACAACTCGTTGGCCAGCAGCAGCCCTCGCGGCGCAAACCGCAGACGCCAGCCGTCCTCGACCAGCAGTCCCTCCGAGAGCCAGCCCGCGATATCTGGGAAGGCGTCCTCGGGTTTCGTTCCGAACCGCCGGCAAAACCCGTGGACCGAAACCCCTCCGATCATCCGAAGTCCGGTGAACAGGTGCTCCGCCATGGCTTGGCGCAACTCCTGCCGCTCGCACTCGGTCACCGCGTGGCCGGCCTCGCTCGCAAGCCGCATGTAGCCTGTCGGCAAGCGCTCGTTCTGCCAGCGTTCCCCCAACGGGTCTTCCGGGGGGCGGTGGTAGCTGTGGGCGCCGGCGCCGATGCCGAGGTAGTCGCCACCCCGCCAGTAGTTGACGTTGTGGCGCGACTCCAGGCCGGGGCGGGCGTAGTTGGAGATCTCGTATCGCTCTAGCCCGGCCTGCTCCAACGTGCGCTGGATGCGCTCGGCCATCGCGATCTCCACTTCCTCGTCCAGGGGCCGCAACAGGCCCTGGCGGTAGCGGGCGTGGAAGGGCGTGCCTTCCTCGATGGTGAGGTTGTAGGCGGACAGGTGCGGGGGCTCGTATGCCAGCGCCGCTGAGAGGTCCCGGCTTACGCCGTCGACGGTCTGGTCCGGGATGCCGTAGATCAGGTCGAGGCTGAAGTTGTCGAAGCCGGCCTCGCGGATGCCGCTCAGGGCGCGGCGCGTCTCGTCGGCGCTGTGGACGCGCCCCAGGAACCGCAGCAACTCGGGATCGAAGCTCTGGGCTCCGATGCTGATGCGGTTGACGCCGTTGGTGCGATAGTCGCGGAAGCGGCCGGCATCGACCACGCCGGGGTTGGCTTCGAGTGTGATCTCCGTACGTTCGTCGAAACCGAACAGCTTCGCGGCTTCGTCGAGGATCGTGCCGATGCTGCGCCCATGGAAGGTGGAGGGGGTGCCGCCGCCGAAGAAAACCGTCTTCACCGGCCGGCCGGTCCATGCCTCCGACTCTGAGTAGTGGTGCAGCTCCCGCAGCAGTGCCCGCGTGTACTCTTCCTCCGGTATCCGCGTTGCGACGTGGGAGTTGAAGTCGCAGTAGGGGCACTTGCTGACGCAGTAGGGGATATGGACGTAGAGCGAGAACGGCTCCGGGTTGCGGCCGTCCGACGTTGAGCGGAGTCGGGTCGCACCGCGCTTCGCCGGCCCGTCACGCGTCGCACCATGTTTCGTCGAACCGCCCTGCGTCAATCCGTGCCCCCGCTCGGTCAATCCGCACTCCGTCAGGGTTTGATATCCTGCAAAAACCAGTCGGTTGAAATCTCCTTCCCCAACCCCATCTTCTCGGCGGCCTTCAGGATGCAGTGGCCCATGGCGGCGAACTGGATGCCGATGCCGATGTTGTTGAGGAAGAAGGTGATCTGGTCCGGGCTGGTGCGGCCGGCGGCGCGTCCGGCGAGGAAGTCCGAGATCTCGGGGTAGACGCTCCAGTCCCGCGGCTGCTCCTGGCGGATGCCCGGCAGGTGGTCGACGCCCGGGGGCAGGTGGTGCCGGATGCCGCCCATTTGCGTGTGGATGCCGGTGATGTCCGCCTTGTCGAACACGGTGTCGTCGTGCTCGAACTCGCGGATGGCGTTGTAGTGCACGCCGGGCTCCAGCATGTCGCCGGTGATGATGGCGGACGAGGTGCTGGTGGCGGTGCAGATGATGTCGCAGCCGGCGATGGCCGACGCGACGCTGCCCGTGGGCTCCACCTCGACGCCGTCGGCGCTCATCTGCTCCGCGAAGGCCTGCCGGTGCTCGGGCCGGGGGCTGTACACCTTGACCGTCTTGATGGGCAGCACGTGGGTCAGCAGGCGGAAATGGGCGCGCGCCTGGCCGCCGGTGCCGATGAGCCCCAGCCGGGCGGCGTCCGGCCGGCACAGCGCTTGGGCGCCCAGGGCGCTGGTGATGGCCACCCGGGTCTGCTGGATGACCCCGTCCGGCATGATGCCCATGAGCTCGCCGTTCTCCAGGCTGTACAACTGCACCAGTCCCAGGAACAGCCCCCTGCCGGCCAGCGGCAGCTTCTCGAGCCGCACCGAGCCGTTGTAGGTTTCCTCGCGCACCACGTCCGAGGTCACCCGCAGTGCCAGGGTGCCGAAGCGCTCCACCGCCCCCTCCACGGACTTGAAGCTGTAGGAGGCCTCGCCCATGGCGTGGTGCGTGTAGATGTGGGTGGTGGGGCGGTTCACCGACCGCCCTTCGGGCAGGTCCCGGTAGGCGGTGGCCAGGGCGTCCAGGCATTCGTCGAGGTCGATGGCCTGCCGTACGTCGTCGTTGTCCAGGATGCGTGTCATGGGGTTCCTTCCGTCAGTAGGCGTCAAATGCCGGCGCCGGCTCCGGACGCCGCTGCCACGTTCTCGCCCGCCGCCACGGCCCGGATGGCCTCGACCCGCTCGGCCGTGGCCGGGTGCGAGTCGTGGTAGGCGGAGTACCACGGATGGGGCGTCGGATTGCTCAGGTTGTTGACGGTCAAGGCCAGCAGGGCCTCCTCCAGGGGCTTGCCGTCGTCCAGCAGCCGCACCGCGAAACCGTCGGCCTCGTACTCGTGCCGCCGCGAAATACGGTTCATAAACGGCGCCAGCCAGAATGTAAACGGCCCGGAGATCAACGAGAAGATAACCAGCGCCGTATGGTGGGCGGGCTCGGCCAGCCCGAAGGTGCGGAACAGCGGCGCGTAGTCCAGGAGCAGGCTGAGCACCCACAGGCCCGCGAGCGTGAAGACGGCGCTCAGGCCGAGGCCCTTGAGCACGTGCCGCATCTTGTAGTGTCCCATCTCGTGCGCCAGCACGGAGAGGAGCTGCCGGCGGTCCAGTTGCTCCAGCAGGGTGTCGAACAGGACGATGCGCTTGGCCTTCCCCAGGCCGGTGAAGTAGGCGTTGGAATGGCCCGACCGCCTGGAGCCGTCCATGGTGTAGATGCCGCTGGTCCGCAGCCCCACCCGGTGCGCCAGCTCCGCGACGGCGTCCCGCAGCGAGTCGTCGGCCACCGGCGAGAACCGGTTGAACAGCGGCGCGATCAGGGTGGGGTAGATGACCAGCATCAGGCCCTGGAACGCGAACACGAAGCCGAAGACGTACAGCCACCACCAGGCGCCGGTGGCCTTCATGAGCCACAACACGCCGTAGAGGAAGGGCGCCCCGAGCACCACGGCCAGCAATATCCCCTTGATCCGGTCCATGACGAAGGTGCGTGCGTCGGTCTTGTTGAAGCCGAAGCGCTCCTCGAGCACGAAGGTGGAGTAGATTCTCAGCGGCAGGGACAGGACGGCGAAGACCGCGCCGACGGCGAGGCAGAACAGGACGCCGCCGGCCTCCGGCACGGGCAGGAACGCTCCCGCGCGGCGGGCGAGCCCGTCCGCCCACGGCAGTACACCACCGAACAGCACCAGCAGCGTCAGCCCGGTCCCGTAGACCCCCGACCAGCGCGCGAAACGCCCTCGGGCCAGCGCATAACGTACCGATTTCTCGTGGATTTCGGGGCCGATGCTGGCGGCGAAGAGATCCGGCAGCCGGCCCTCCCGCCACTGCCGCTCCAAGTGCCTCATGTTGGCTTCGTTGAGCAGGGATTCGACGACGAGCTCCGTGGCCAGGAAGCCCAGGAACAGGCAGGCGATGACCGTTTCCATGAGAAATTGCGTAAGACCGGAGGCTGTGATTATCTTAGTGTAGGATTCGTGTCCGGTCCGGTCAATTGATGGCGGATTCGATGGCTGATCCGCACGCGCCGTTCGACCGAAAGGGACACGAATTCGATCTTTCGCCGAGGCGGCTCGTGGTTGGCGTTGCCCGGCGAGGTGGAGGTTTCCCATGCTGACCAACAAGGTAAGCGAGATCATGACGACCGCGGTGATCACCGCGGCGCCGTCGAGCACCATCCGGGAGGTGACCCGGCTCATGGTGGATCGCCGGGTGGGCCGGGTGGTCATCACCGAGAACGACGCCCCGGCCGGGATCTTCACCGAGACGGACGTCCTCAGGCGGGTGATGAACCGCATCCTCGACGTGCAGAAGACGCCCATTCGCCGGGTCATGACCACCCCGGTCCAAGGAGTTCCCGAGGGCACCTCCATCGTCGAGGTGCTGGGGCGGATGTACCAGGGGCGCTACCGCCATCTGCTGGTTTACGGCGACGACCGGCGCATGGTCGGTCTGGTCTCCATGCGGCGCGTGCTGAACCTGGTGGTGGAGCTGGGTGCGAACCTGCGCGACACGCGTACGGTGGGAGAGGTCGTCTCCGGCGCGGTCCCCACCGTCGACGGCTCCATGCCGGTCACCGAGGTCATCGACAAGATGGTGCGGGAGCAGACGAGTTGCGTCATGGTCACCGCCGGCGGCAAGACCGCGGGCATCTTTACCGAGCGGGACGTGTTGACGCGCATCGCCCTGGAAGACCGGGATATGGGTCAGGTGCCGGTGTCCGAGGTCATGACCGCCGAACCCCTGGTCGCCGGCGGATCGACTCCGGTCCAGGAGGTGCTGGCAACCATGCGCGACAACGGCTTTCGTCACATGCCCGTGGCCGGCGACGGCGACGATCTGGCGGGCATCGTCTCCGTGGCGGACGTGCTTCAGTACGCCAAGGCGCTCGACATCGACGACGCGGTGCGCAAGGCCTGGAAGGAAATCGAGGATTTCTGGGAGTCGGAGGAGAACTATACGCCGGGATAGAACGCGGCGGGAACCGGTCCCAATCATGCGGAAGCCACTGTAAATTGGGTAAGTCCTTGTTTCGGCTACGTTCGGTTGTTAGAATAACCAGCCATTCACGATTCGCCCCACAACACTGGAGAACAACATGCCCGTTGTCAACGATCTCAGCATTAGCGTCGCTACTGCCAACGGTTCGGGAAGCGCCTCTTCCAACAACATCCTGTTCAAGTCCATCTTCAAGATGGGCATACCGTGCTCCTCCAAGAACATGTTTCCGTCCAACATCCAGGGCCTGCCCACCTGGTACCAGATCCGCGCCAACGGCGATGGGTACCTGGGGCGCAAGGACGTCATCGACGTCATGGTGATGTTCAACGACGACACCGCGGACAAGGACATCTACCGGGTACGCGACGGCGGCCTGATCATCTACGACGACAGCAAGCCGCTGGCCGACAACCTGAAGCGCGACGGCGTCCAGTACCTCGGCGTTCCGGCCAACGCTCTCGTTCAGAAACACGTGGAAGCAGGCCCGTTGCGCGCCAAGCAGCGCAACATGCTGTACGTCGGCGCCCTGGCCTATCTCTTCGGCATCGACATGGAGACCATCCGCGAGGTGCTGAGCGACACCTTCGGCAACAAGCCCGCGGTCATCGAGTCCAACCTCCTCTGTATCCAGCTCGGCTACGACCACATGCGCGACAACAACCTGAGCCAGTCCATCGCCATGCTGGAGACGATCCCGGGCGGGAACGAGGGCAAGATCGTCACCGAGGGCAACACGGCGTGTGCGCTGGGCGCCATCTACGGCGGAGTCACGTTCTGCGCCTGGTATCCCATCACCCCGTCGAGCTCCCTTGCCGAGGCGCTGGAGCGCTACCTGCCGCGGCTGCGCAAGGACAAGGACGGCAAGCACACCTACGCCGTGATCCAGGCCGAGGACGAGATCGCCGCCACCAACATGGTCGCCGGCGCCGGCTGGATGGGGGCGCGCGCCATGACCTCCACCTCGGGGCCGGGCGTGTCGCTCATGAACGAGACCCTTGGCCTGCAGTACTTCGCGGAGATCCCCGGCGTCTACTTCATCATCCAGCGGGGCGGCCCCTCCACCGGCCTCCCGACGCGCACCCAGCAGGCCGACATCCAGTTGATGCACGTGGCCTCCCACGGCGACACGCGCCACATCATCCTGATCCCGCACGACATGAAGTCCTCCTTCGACCTGGCGCGCAGGAGCTTCGACGTGGCCGAACGCTTCCAGACCCCCGTGTTCGTCATGATGGACCTGGACTTGGGCATGAACCTCTGGGGGTCGGATCCGCTGGAGCTGGTGCAGGAGCCCTTCGACCGCGGCAAGGTCCTCAGCCACGAGGACCTCGACCAGCAGGGGAGCTTTGCGCGCTACCTGGACCTGGACGGCGACGGCATCCCGCAGCGGACGATCCCGGGCAACCGCCATCCGCTGGCTTCGTACTTCGCGCGCGGCTCGGGCCACGACTCCCAGGCGCGCTACTCCGAGGACGAGAGGGACTACAAGGAGACGCTCGACCGGCTGCGGAAGAAGTACGAGACGGCGCGCGCCTACGTGCCCAAGCCGTTGGTCGAGTACGACGCGGGCAACAACACCGGCGTGATCTGTTTCGGGTCGAGCTACGAGGCCGTGCGCGAGGCGCGCGACCGCCTGAAGGCCTCCGGCGTGAACACCAACCACCTGCTGCTGCGGGCGCTGCCCCTGAGTGAGGAGGTGCGGGAGTTCATGGCCAACCACGAGGTCATCTACCTCATGGAGCAGAACCGCGACGGTCAGATGGCCGCCATCTTCAGAGAGGAATATCCGGAGTTCGCCACCCGGATCGTCAGCATTCTCATTTACGACGGGCTCCCCGCCACCGCCGGCGAGATCGTGCGGCAGGTCGAGCAGCACCGTGAAGCAGCCACCAACGGCATCGAAACGAAGGTAGACGAGTCATGGCAAAAGCAAATCGCGTCGATCTGACCGAAAGGGATTACAAGGGGGCGGAATCCACCATGTGCCGCGGCTGCGGCCATGACGCCATTTCCGCGTCCATCATGCGCGCGTTCTTCGCCAGCAGCGTGGACCCGCGCAACGTCATCAAGATGAGCGGCATCGGCTGCTCGTCCAAGACGCCGAACTATTTCATGAACCAGGCGTTCGGCATCAACGCCGTGCATGGCCGCATGGCCTCGGTGGCCACCGGCGCCAACGTCGGCAACCACGGCATGATCCCGCTGGGCATTTCCGG
Source organism: Deltaproteobacteria bacterium (assembly GCA_028818775.1). Taxonomy (NCBI): domain Bacteria; kingdom Pseudomonadati; phylum Myxococcota; class Myxococcia; species Deltaproteobacteria bacterium. The sequence continues at coordinate 30,109 of JAPPNE010000002.1, forward strand.
TGACGGCGACACCTCGGCCATCGGGCTCGGCAACTTCTGCCACATGATGCGCCGTAACGTGAACATCACCTACGTCATCGAGAACAACGGCGTTTACGGGCTCACCAAGGGCCAGTTCTCCGCCACCGCGGACGAGGGCACGGTGATGAAGGGCGGCAAGATCAACGACATGCCCGCCATCGACCTGTGCGAGCTGGCCATCACCCTGGGCGCCACCTACGTCGGCCGGAGCTTTTCCGGCGACCGCAAGCAGCTCGCGCCGCTGATCCAGGGCGCGGTGGCCCACAAGGGGACCGCCATCCTGGACGTGCTGAGCCCCTGCGTGACTTTCAACGACCATTCCGGCTCCACCAAGAGCCTCAAGTACATCCGCGAGCACCTGGACCCGCTCCACGACATCGACTTCATCCCGCCCTACGAGAACATCGAGGTGGACTACGAGGAAGGGACCGACCAGGAAGTCACCATGCACGACGGCTCGCGCATCACGCTGCACAAGCTCGGCCGCAACTACGACCCCACCAACCGGATGCAGGCCGTGAACGCGCTGCACGCCGCGGTCGCCGAGCACAAGTTCCTCACCGGGCTCATCTACCTGAACGAGGAGCGCGCGGAGTTCGTCGACGACCTCAACCTGTGCGACACGCCGCTGGCCTACCTCACCCAGGAACAGGTGCAGCCGCCGCCGAGCCGGCTCGACGAGATCAACGCGGAACTGAGGAAATAGGACGACACGGGCACCGAGACTCATGCCTGCCCGTGAAGTCCTGATCGTCCACACCTCGGACCTGCATCTGGGGGCCGACAGCATCCTGACCGACGGCGCCTCGGCCAACGTGCCGGTGCTGCGACAGGTCCTGTCCACCGCCAGGACCCACCAGGCCGACCTCGTCATCCTGGCGGGCGATACCTTCGATCATAATCGCCAGAAGGCCCCGGTCATCGAGGAGGTGGCAGAGGTCATGGCCGAATACGGCCTGCCCATCGTCATCCTCCCCGGCAACCACGACCCCCTGACCCCGGATTCGGTCTACCGCAGGGCCGAGTTCAACCACCACGGCAACGTGCACGTGCTCGGCCTCACCGCGGAACGGAGCGACTTCCCTGACCTTGACCTCGAGGTGTGGGGCAGGCCCCATGTGGACTATCTCGACATGATGCCGCTGCCCGAGCCGCCGGAGCGCCGCAGCCGCTGGCAGTTGGCCGTGGCCCACGGCCACTACGTGGAGGACAAGCCCGACTCGGACATCCTCCTGGGCTCCTGGCTGATCCGCCAGGAAAACCTCACCACCAGCGGCGCCGACTACATCGCCCTCGGCCACTGGAACCGCGCCGTCGCCGTCGGCGACCAGCAGATCCCCGCCTACTACTCCGGCTCCCCCACCTACGCCGGCACCGTCAACGCCATCCGCCTCCAAAGCGACGGCCGGGTGGTGGTGACGCAGATACCGGTGTGAGGCCTCGATGCGACGGGCGGCCGTTGAACGAGAACGCACGCTGCACGTGGCGTGCCCACAATCGGCTCTTGCACGCCGGTGCCGATACCGGATGCGTCTGTGACAAACAGCCGGGCAGATTCCGTAAAGGCCAGAAGGTCGCCGGGTGCGGCAAGTCTCGTTGCTGGCTCTGCAAGAGTGACAAACTCGCCAAGCGGCCCCGGATGCGAGACTACCGGCAAGCGATCTGGTACAAGGAGTGAATCGAGTCGGCTATTTGTAGCACCCTAGTGGTTCCGCCACTCCCTAGAACTCAAGGATTCAAGACGCTGTCGGGGGAGAGACGCATGACTGCAGCGAAACAGAAAATGAAGGACGTCATTGAGGCTCAGCCGAAGGATGCGACGTACGAGGAGATTCTGCGGGAGCTTGCGTTTGAGCGCATGGTGGAGCGTGGTCTCGCGGATTCTCGTGAAGCCCATGTGATATCAAACGAAGAAATGGAACACCGTATCCGCTCATGGCAGAAATAAGGGTGGACGGCCGTCTCTTCGCAGAACGGTTCTAGCTTCAGTGGTGGTGGTGCCCGTGCTTCTTCTGCAGCCCGCCGTGCCCCATGCGCAGGATGTCTTCGCGTGTCACGCGATTGCCGGCGAGGAGCTTCGGCAGCATGAAGTCGAAGGCCGTGACCGGGTCGTGGAGGACGCAGCCGGACAGGCCGAGGACCGGGATGTCTCCGAGGTAGCTCATCAGGAACATGGAGCCCGGCAGCACGGGGAAGCCGTGTGAGATGACGTCGGCCCCGCTCCGGCGAATGCCCTCGGGGGTGAGGTCGTCGGGGTCAACGGACATGCCGCCGCTCACCAGGATCACCTCGGCGCCCTGGGCGGCGAAGTCCTTGATGTGGACGGCGATAACGTCGGGGTCGTCCGGGGCCAGGGTGGCAGGCTCCAGGGTCGAGCCCATGCCTTCCACCTTCTGCCGCACCGCCGGCTCGAAGCCGTCCTTGATACGGCCGGTGAAGACCTCGCTGCCGGTCACCAGCAGGTAGACCTTCTTCGCGGGCATGGTCGCGACCGAGACTACGGACCGGTCCCGGCACAGGGCCTCGGCCCGCGCCACCAAGTCTTCCTTCACCAGGATCGGGATGGTGCGGGTGCCGCCCACCACGGTCCCTTCCCTGACGAACTCGCCCGAGGGGAGGGTGGCCAGGATGAGGTCCCCCAGCTCGTTGAAACGGAACAGCAGCTCTTCGTCCACCTCCAGCATCCCGTCGTGCGCCGCCACCAGGTTCACCCGGCCCTCGCTCGGGTCGGTCAGGGTGAGGCCGTCACCGGCTGCGGCTTGCGCCAGGCGTTTGGCGGCGTCCTCCTCGTGCAGTTCATCCGGCGCCAAATCCATGATGTAGATGTGCGCCTTGCCCACGTCCAGCAACCGCGGCACGTCCTCCTCGGCGATGAGGTGTCCCCGCCTGAACCGCGGACCCTTGTGCCCGCCCGGAATGATCTCGGTGATGTCGTGGGCCAACCTCAGGCCCACCGCCTCTTCAACTGGAATAACCTTGAGCATTCGTCGTCTCTCCTTGGAACTGCCAACCCGACTAACGTCATTCCCGCTTTTGCGGGAATGACGGATCGGGGATGCGCTGCCTAGTCCCGAATATCCTGGGTGAACCACTCCCTGGGTATTTCCCGGCCGGCGCCCAGCTCCCGCGCCTTCCGCACTACGTAGCCGGCCACGGAGGCGAACTGGAGGCCTTGGGTGCCGTCGTTCAGGAAGAACGTCACGTCCGAGTCCTTGGCGCGGCCCTGCACCGTGCCGCCCATGAGGTCCGTCAGCAGCGGGTGCTTGCCCGAGAACAGGTCCACGCCGGGGTTCACGATGCGCGTGGTTTCGTCGTCGGTGCCGGCCACGTAGGAGGCGTATCCGGCGATGCGTTGCATGCCTTCGTCGAGGGTGTGGATGGTGCCGCGGCCGAGCTTCACGGTCACGTCGCAGCGGTCGAGGATGCCGGGGTCCCACTCGTTGCTGCGGACGCAGGTGACGAAGGCGCCGTCCTCCACCCAGCCGGGGTTCTCCACCACCACCCGCACCGAGTCGGTGCAGGTGGCCACCATGTCCGAGCCCCGCACCACCTCCTCCACGTTGTCCCGCGCGGTCACGGGCACGCCCAGCATCTCGCTCATCCTCGTCGCGTAAGCCTCGCGGTTGGCCGGGGTCGGGCTGTAGACCTTGACCTCGGTGAGATTCCGCACTTCGGCGAACGCGCGCAGGTAGGTCTCCGCCATGCCGCCGGAACCGAGCATCCCCACCACCGAGGCGTCCTCCCGCGCCAAGTACCGCGCCGCCAGGCCCGCGCAGGCGCCCACGCGCATGTGCTGGATGATGCCGTCGTTGATGATGGCCAAGGGCTCGGCGTTGCGCGCGGAGAAGACCATCACCAGGCCGCAGTAGGTGCCGGGCTCCATGCAGTACTTTTCCACCGTGCGGCCTTCCGGCCACTCCAGCATGTCCGACTTCATGCGGATGGCAAACACACCGAAGGAGCGCGAGGCCCCTTCCATGGTGCCCCAACGGTACATGCGCTCCGGATCTTCCTGCGGCACGTAAAGGTCGATGCGCGGCCGGTACACGGCGCGCTGCGCCAGCAGGTCGCGGTAGCCGGTCTCCAGGGCGTCGATGCAGCCCTTCATGTCGAGGATTTCCTCTACGGTCTCGTTGTTGATGAGCAGCATGGCGGTGTCCTCGTGAGGGGCCTGTATGTAGGACGGGTCGAGCGGCCTTGAACCGGCACGCCGGCCGAACGGGAAGCACGCCGCCGCGAAACGGCGGGCGTCAGCCTCCCAGCGTAATCATCTCGATCTTGTCGTGTTGTTCCGGATCGTAGCCGTCGGGCGACTGGATGGCGTGGAGACGGTCGGCCGAGAAGCGGTCCGTGCGGCCGGCCCACACGGCCGCCATCCAATCACGGATATCGTCATCGCCGGCGTCGCTCCGAAGCCGCGCCTTGAGGTCGTGCCCGGTTCGGGAAAAGAGGCAGGTCACCAGCCGGCCGTCCGCGGTCAGGCGTCCGCGGCTGCAGGTGCCGCAGAACGGCTCGGTCACGGACGCGACGATGCCCACCGTGCCCTTGCCGTCGCGGAAGGCATAGTCCACCGCGGGCGCGTTGCCTTCGCCCCGGCCGATGGGCTCCAGCGGGTAGCGCGCGCCGATGCGTTCGAGGATCTCGGCCTTCGGCACCGTCCGTTCCAGCCGCCAGGCGTTGGCCGTGCCCACGTCCATGTACTCGATGAAGCGTATGACGAAGCCGTGCTCCCGCCCGAACTCCACCAGCGGGAGGATGTCCTCCTCGTTGACGCCGCGCTCGATGACCGCGTTGATCTTGATGGGTGCGAGCCCGGCTTCCCGGGCCGCGAACAGCCCCTTCAGGACGTCGTCGAGATCGCCCCGCTTGGTGACGCGCCGGAACCGTTCCGGGTCGAGGCTGTCGATGCTCACGTTGATGCGCCGCAGCCCGGCGGCCCGCAACGCCCCGGCCATGCCGCTCAGGCGCGAGCCGTTGGTGGTAAGCGCGATGTCCTCGATGCCCTCGATGCCCGAGAGTTGCCGCACCAGATCCGGCAGGTCGCGCCGCAGCAGCGGCTCCCCCCCGGTCAAGCGGATCTTCCGCACCCCGAGGGGCACTGCCAGCCGCACCGTCCGGCAGATCTCCTCGTAGGTGAGGATCTCCCGCTTGTGGATCCAGTCGTAGTGGTCGAACGGCATGCAGTAGGTGCAACGAAAGTTGCACCGGTCCGTCACCGAGATCCGCAAGTCCCGCAAGGGACGATGAAGCTGGTCCTGCAACACGACGAGTTAATATGGAACCGGGAACTTGCCAAGTCAAGGTAACGAACCCCTTGCGCCGGACTGCCTGCCGCTTGACGGAACCCCATGCACAGGGAATAATCCGGTTGGATCACTGGAGAGCGATTGAAGCGCTGAACGGCTGTTTGCCATTTCACAAGGAAGAGGAGTCATCTATGGCCAATACATGGGACGATATTCTGACCGACCGTGACAAGGAAGTGTTCGCGCTGTCGGGCTACGGCGCCAAGGCCGGGTTCGGGTCGAGGCCGGCGGTGCTGGTGATCGACGTGAACTACAACTTCGTCGGCGACCGGCGGGAGCCCATCCAGGAGTCGGTCAAGCGCTTCCGCAACAGTTGCGGCGAGGAAGGCTGGGTCGGCGTGGACCACATCGTGACCCTGCTGGAGGAAGCCAGGAAGAAGCACCTGCCGATCTTCTTCACCACCGGCCACGGCGAGGAGGACTCCGTCGCCTTCGGCCGCTGGCACGGCAAGAACTCGCGCGGCACCGAGGACTTCGACGATCTGGCCAAGAAAGGCAACGAGATCGTCAAGGAGATCGCGCCCGAGAAGGGCGAGGTGGTGGTGCGCAAGCAGAAGCCCAGCGCCTTCTTCGGCACCCCGCTCATGAGCATGCTGAACGAGGTGCACGCGGACACCGTGCTGGTGACCGGGACCACCACCAGCGGCTGCGTCCGGGCGTCGGTGATCGATGCGTTTTCGTACAACTACAACGTCGCGGTGGTGGAGGAATGCACCTTCGACCGCGGCCAGTCGTCGCACAAGGTCAACCTCTTCGACATGCACATGAAGTACGCCGACGTCGTGTCGCTGGAGGAGACGCTCGACTACGTCCGGGGCCTGCCGGACAACCTGTACGCTCCCGCGCTCTAGCGGCTCAGGGGCGCTTTGCGCAGGCGAGGCGTTCCAGTCATGAGCGAGATCGCACGGCACATCGAAGGGTTCGGCGACTACCTGCGCGACCAGGCGCGCTTCTCTCCGCACTCGGTCAAGGGCTACCTGACCGACGTGGAGGGTTTCCGCCGGTACCTGGAAGAGAACGGCCTGGACACCGGGGGTGATGGCGACGCCGCCCTGCGCTCGGTGAACACCCGCTGGATCCGGGGTTACCTCAAGACCCTCCACGACACCCGCAAGAAGAGCACCATCGGTCGCAAGCTCGCGGCCCTGAAGGGGTTTTTCCGCTATCTCCTGCGCGAGGGCGTCATCGACCGGGACCCGCTGGTGGGGTTCTCCAACCCCAAGCAGGAGGCGCCGCTGGTGACGTTTCTGTCCGTGGACGAGGCGTTCCGGGTGTTGGGCTGCCTGCCCGACGAGGGCATCCTCCCGGCCCGCGACCGCGCCATCATGGAGGTGCTGTACTCTTCCGGCGTTCGGGTGAGTGAGTTGGTGGGGCTCGACTGGCGCGACGTGGACTTCTCCCTGGGCGTGCTCAAGGTGTTCGGCAAGGGGTCCAAGGAGCGCATCGTGCCGGTGGGGGAGGTGGCGCTGAAGGCCCTCCGCGATTACGCGGCCCATCAGCGGGAGCGCTGGGAACGCACCGCGCGCGGGGAAGAGCCGGTCTTCCTCAACAATCTCGGCAGCCGCATCACCACCCGCAGCGTCGCGCGCATCGTCGACAAGTACCTGCGGCTCGCCGGCATTCCCGTGCGCATGGGCCCCCACGGCTTGCGCCACACCTTCGCCACGCACCTCCTGAACGCCGGCGCCGACCTGCGTTCGATCCAGGAACTGCTGGGCCACGCAAGCCTCTCCACCACCCAGCGCTACACCCACGTCAACCTCGACCAGCTCACCGCCGTCTACGACCGCGCCCATCCGCGGGCGTGAACGGCGGCGGCTCGTCCTGGGACGCCGGCGGCCGCGCTTCTGCACTGTTTTCCGGCGGTTCCGGGTACAAGGGCCTGCGAAGTTGGCCGATTCGTGTTAGACTATCCAGTTCAGCGCGTGCTGCGGTGCCCGCGCCGGCAGACAGGGTCACGGAACCTCGCGAAAGTCCCATCGGCAACTCCATTCGCGATAGTCTCCCATTGACGATGTTTCACGGAACCACCATTCTCGCCGTGCGTCACGGCGGCAAGATCGTAGTCGCGGGCGACGGACAGGTGAGCCTCGGCGGCACGGCCGTGAAGCACACCGCGCGCAAGGTTCGGAAGCTCTACGGCGACCGGGTCATCGCCGGGTTCGCGGGCGCCACCGCGGACGCGTTTACCCTGTTCGAGAAGTTCGAGGGAAAGCTCGAGCAGCACGGCGGGGTGTTCAAGCGCGCGGCGGTGGAGCTGGCCAAGGAGTGGCGCACGGACCGGATGCTGCGGCGGTTGGAAGCGCTGATGATCGTGGCCGATGTCGAGGCGTCGCTGTTGGTGTCGGGCAACGGCGACGTGGTGGAACCGGATGACGGCGTCGTCGCGGTCGGGTCCGGGGGGAATTACGCGCTGGCGGCGGCGCGTGCCCTGGTCCAGCACAGCTCGCTCGATGCCCGCGCCATCGCCGAGGAGGCCATGAAGGTGGCGGCGACGATCTGTGTCTATACCAACGGCAATCTGACCATCGAGGAACTGCCCTGACCCGCGCCGTCCGGCGCCGCCGGCACGGACGGCCCTCCCAGCACGGATCCCATGAAAGACGAAAGTCGACAGTTGAGTGTGCGCGTGTCCGACGGGCAGGCGCTGACGCCGGTCATGACGCCCCGCGAGATCGTTTCGGAGCTGGACCGCTATATCGTCGGGCAGCGTGACGCCAAGCGCGCCGTGGCTGTGGCCGTGCGCAACCGCTGGCGGCGGCAACTGGTGCCGGCCGAACTGCGCGACGAGATCGCCCCCAAGAACATCATCATGATTGGCCCCACGGGGGTGGGCAAGACCGAGATCTCCCGCAGGCTCGCCAGGCTGGCGCAGGCGCCGTTCATCAAGGTGGAGGCGTCGAAGTTCACCGAGGTGGGTTACGTCGGCCGGGACGTGGAGTCCATCATCCGGGATCTCATGGACCTGTCCGTGAAGATGGTCCGGGAAGAGGAGCAGGAGAAGGTCCAGGTCAAGGCCCGGGACCTGGCGGAAGAGCGGGTCCTGGACCTGCTGCTGCCGGAGCCGCAGGCGCCGGACAACGGGGGCGGCGGCGACAGCGGGGGGGAAAGCCAGGTGGAGCGGCCTTCGCCCGCCACCCGCGAGAAGCTGCGGCGGATGCTCCGGGCCGGGAAGCTCGACGACCGCTCCGTCGACATCGAGCTGACCCAGAGCATGACGCCGATGATCGAGGTGCTGACGCCGCAGGGCATGGAGGAGATGGAGTCCAACATCAAGGAGATGTTTTCCAACCTCCTTCCCAAGCAGACCAAGCGCAAGACCGTGAAGATCCCCGAGGCCGTCAAGCTCCTCACCCAGGAGGAAGCGGCACGGCTCGTGGACATGGAGACCGTGGTGGGCGAGGCCACCCGCCGGGTGGAGCAGTCGGGCATCGTGTTCATCGACGAGATCGACAAGATCGCCGGCCGCGAAACCGTGCACGGCCCCGACGTGTCCCGGGAAGGGGTCCAGCGCGACCTCCTGCCCATCGTGGAGGGCTCGACGGTGAGCTCGAAGTACGGGCTGGTGCGCACCGACCACATCCTGTTCATCGCGTCGGGCGCGTTCCACAACTCCAAGCCGTCGGACCTGATCCCGGAGTTCCAGGGGCGGTTTCCGATCCGCGTGGAGCTGAGCTCTCTCGACAAGAACGACTTCGTGCGCATCCTGACCGAGCCCAAGAACGCGCTCATCCGGCAGTACGTGGCGCTCCTGGAGACGGAGAAGATCCACCTGCGCTTCGAGGACGACGCCATCGAGGAGATCGCCCGCATCAGCGCCGAAGCCAACGAAAAGATGGAGAACATCGGCGCGCGCCGGCTGCACACCATCCTGGAGAAGCTGCTGGACGAGATCTCGTTTACGGCGCCGGAGATGCCGGGCCGTGAAGTGCGTATCGACGCGGCCTACGTCAACGAGCGCCTGGACGCCATTCTGAAGGACCAGGACCTGTCGCGGTACATCCTGTAGGGAACTTGATTGGCGTCCTTCGACTTCGCTCCGCTGACGCTCCGCTACGCTCAGGGCGAACGGTTTCTCCCTTCCGTTCGTCCTGAGCGTAGCGAAGCGAAGTCGAAGGGCGCTGTGCCGGAGTAGCGGAACGTGGAAGATTTCATCGGCAAGGCGGAAGTGCTGCTGGAAGCGCTCCCCTTCATCAAGCGTTTCTACGGCAAGACGTTCGTGGTCAAGTACGGCGGCGCGGCCATGGTCGACGAGGCGCTCAAGCAGAGCTTCGCCCAGGACATCGTGCTGCTCAAGTACGTGGGCATCAACGTCGTGGTGGTGCACGGCGGCGGCCCCCAGATCAACGAGACCTTGGGAAAGATGGGCATCGAGAGCCGCTACGTGCGCGGCATGCGCGTCACCGACTCGGAAACCATCGACATCATCGAGATGGTGCTGGTGGGCAAGGTCAACAAGGAGATCGTCGCGCTCGTCAACCAGCACGGCGGCGCCGCCGTGGGCCTCAGCGGCAAGGACGGCCAGCTCATCCTGGCGCGCAAGATGAACGTCACCGTGCCGGGCGACGGCGAGAGCACGGAGATCATCGACATCGGCATGGTGGGAGAGATCGTGCGGGTGGACCCCACGGTGATCCGCTCCCTGGACGGCAACCGCTTCATCCCGGTGATCGCGCCGGTGGGCGTGGGTGAGACGGGGGAGACCTACAACATCAACGCCGACCTGGTGGCCGGGCGCGTGGCCGCGGCCCTCGGGGCGGAGAAGCTGATCCTCCTGACGGACGTCGAGGGCGTGCGCGACCGCGAGGGAGGCCTGATCAGCACCCTCACCATCGCCGAGTCCACGGACCTCATCCGCAAGGACGTGATCTCGTCCGGCATGATCCCCAAGGTCGAGTGCTGCGTGGACGCTCTCAACGGCGGCGTGGTCAAGACCCACATCATCGACGGCCGGGACCGCCACGCGGTGCTGCTGGAGATCTTCACCGAGCAGGGTGTCGGCACCGAGGTGATCAGGGATTGAAACAAGATGTCGAACCTTGAAGTACAACAGTTGACCGAAGCGCACGTGATGAACACCTACGCGCGCTTCCCCATCGCGCTGGTGCGGGGCGAGGGCGTGCGGGTGTGGGACGCGGACGGCAACGCGTACCTGGACTTCGTCGCCGGCATCGCCGTGAACAGCCTGGGACACTGCCATCACGCGGTGGCCAAGGCCGTGTCGGAGCAGGTGCGCAGCCTGATCCACGTCTCGAACCTCTACCACATCGAGCCCCAGGCGCGCCTGGCCAAGGCGCTGTGCGAGCACTCCTTCGCCGACCGCGTGTTCTTCTGCAACAGCGGCGCCGAGGCCAACGAGGCCGCCATCAAGCTGGCGCGGCGCTACGGTTCGGAGCAGGCCGGAGGCAGAAGCGAGGTCATCACCGCCCTCAACTCCTTCCACGGGCGTACCCTCGCCACCCTGACCGCCACCGGCCAGGAGAAGATCCGGCTCGGCTACGATCCGCTGCCGTCGGGTTTCCGCTACGTGCCGTTCAACGACCTGGACGCCGCGGAAGACGCGGTGGACGAGCGCACCGCGGCCATCCTGGTGGAGCCCATCCAGGGCGAGGGCGGGGTGGTGGTGCCGGACGAGTCCTACATTCGCGGGCTGCGGCAGCTCTGCGACGACAAGGGACTGCTGCTGATCTTCGACGAGGTCCAGGTGGGCATGGGGCGCACCGGCCGGCTCTTCGGCTACGAGCACTTCGGCGTCGAGCCCGACGTCATGACCCTGGCCAAGGCCCTGGGCGGCGGCCTTCCCCTGGGCGCCATGCTGGCGCGCGAAGAGGTTGCCAAGAGCTTCCCGCCCGGGTCCCACGCCTCCACCTTCGGCGGCAACCCGGTGGTGTGCTCCGCCGGGCTGGCGGTGATGAAGACCATCCTGGAAGAAGGGCTGGTGGAGCACTGCGCGGCCATGGGCGACCTGTTGCGCAAGGGACTGGAGGGGCTCGCGCAACGCTTCGGCTTCATCCGCGAGGTACGCGGCAAGGGGTTGCTGCTGGGCATGGAGATGGACCGCGAGTGCGGACCCATGGTCCAGGAATGCATGAAGAACGGTCTCCTGGTGGTGCTGGCAGGCGCCAACGTCCTGCGCATGGTGCCGCCGCTGACCGTGGCGGAGGCGGACGTCGAGGAGGCGCTGGCCATCCTGGAGCGGGTGCTGGAGCGGGTGTAGTGAAGCGCGACGTACGGACATTGCGGGACCTCACGGCGGCGGACATGGACCACGTCCTCTCCCTCGCCGCCACCCTCAAGCAGGAACGCAGGGAAGGGCGGTCGCGGCCGCTTCTGGCGGGGAAGAAGCTCGCCCTCTTGTTCCAGAAGCCCAGCCTGCGAACCCGCGCCACCTTCGACCTCGGCATGACCGAGCTGGGCGGCAGCACGCTCTTCCTGGGTCCCGACGAAGTGCAGCTCGGCACCCGGGAAACGCCGGCCGACTGCGTGCGGGTGCTGGACCGGCTGGTGGACATCATCGCGGCGCGGACGTTCGCGCAGGAAATCGTGGAGGAACTGGCCGGCCACGGCTCCGTGCCGGTGATCAACGCGCTTTCCGACATGTACCACCCGTGTCAGGTGCTGGCGGACCTGCTGACCCTGAAGGAAAGCAAGGGCAGTATCGAGGGCCGTCACGTGGTGTTCGTGGGCGACGGCAACAACGTGGTGCATTCCTGGCTCCTGGCGGCGGAGAAGCTGCCGTTCCGCTTCACCCTGGCGTGCCCCGAGGGGTTCGAGCCCGACCGGGAGATCCTGGATTCGGCGGTGGCCGCGGGAGCGGAGGTCGCCGTCACCCATGATCCGGCCGCGGCCGTGAACGGCGCCGACGCCATCTACACCGACGTGTGGGCGAGCATGGGGCAGGAGGCGGAGGCGGGCGACCGGCAACGGGCCTTTGCCGCCTTCCAGGTGAACGGAGAGTTGGTGGCCCGCGCCAGTAACGACGTAGTCGTGATGCACTGCCTGCCGGCCCACCGCGGCCAGGAGATCACCAACGAGATCATGGAGGGGCCGCACTCCGTGGTCTTCGACCAGGCGGAGAACCGCCTCCACGCGCAGAAGGCGCTGATGGTCTGGTGCCTCGCGGAGGGAGTGTAGGAGCTTGCCCTCCCGAAACGTCATTCCCGCGAAAGCTTGCCCTCGACCCCGATCGGGGGCGGGAATCCAGGGGCGGGGAGAACGGGGAGATTCATGAAACCGAAAAAGGTCGTGCTTGCCTACTCGGGCGGTCTCGATACGTCCGTGTGCCTGCGCTGGGTGAAGGAGACCTACGACTGCGAGGTCATCGCCTACTGCGCCGACGTGGGCCAGGAAGAGGATCTGGAAGAGGTGCGGCGCAAGGCGCTGGCCACCGGTGCCAGCGATGTCGTGGTGGACGACCTGCGCGAGGCGTTCGTGCGCGACTACGTGTTCCCCATGCTGCGCGGCAACGCGGTGTACGAGGGCGCCTACCTGCTGGGCACCTCCATCGCCCGGCCGCTGATCGCCAAGCGCCAGCTCGAGGTGGCGCTGGACGCCAACGCCGAAGCCGTGTCCCACGGCGCCACCGGCAAGGGCAACGACCAGGTGCGCTTCGAGTTGACCTACTACGCCCTCAAGCCCGACATCCAGGTCATCGCGCCGTGGCGGGAGTGGGACTTGAACTCGCGCACCGCGCTCATCGACTACGCCCGGCGCTACGACATCCCGGTGCCCGTGACCAAGGACAAGCCCTACAGCATGGACCGGAACCTGTTCCACATCAGCTACGAGGGCGGCGTGCTGGAGGACCCGTGGCAGGAGCCTCCGGCGGACATGTTCATGTGGACCGCGTCCCCCGAGGCCGCGCCGGACGAACCCCGGACCATCGAGCTGGAGTTCGCCTCCGGCGACCCCGTGGCGCTGGACGGGAAACGCCTGGAGCCGGCGGAGATGCTGGTGGCTCTCAACGGCCTGGGCGCGCGTTACGGCATCGGCCGGGTGGACATGGTGGAGAACCGCTACGCCGGCATGAAGTCCCGGGGCATCTACGAAACCCCAGGCGGCACCATCCTGCACGCCGCGCGCCGGGCGGTGGAGCACCTAACGCTGGACCGCGAGGTCATGCAGCTCCGGGATTCGCTGATCCCGCGCTATGCCCAGATGATCTACAACGGCTACTGGTTCGCGCCCGAGCGCCGGATCCTGCAGCAGACCCTGGACGCGACCCAGGAACGGGTGACCGGCACGGTGCGGCTGAAGCTCTACAAGGGCTCGGTATCGGTGGCCGGCAGGCGCTCGCCGGTGTCGCTGTACGATCCCGTCACCGCCACCTTCGAGAAGGACGAGAGCTACAACCAGGCGGATGCCGACGGGTTCATCAAGCTGAACGCGCTGCGGCTCAAGATGGCCGGGCGGGTGGCGGGCGCCTGACGGAGGTCGCGGGCGCATCATGGCCAGGAAGAAACAGCTATGGGGCGGCCGGTTCGCCGGCTCCACCGCGGATTCCGTGGTGGCCTTCACCGCCTCCGTGCACGTGGACCGGCGCCTCTACCGGCACGACATCGCCGGCAGCATCGCCCATGCCCGCATGCTCGGGAAGCAGCGCATCATCCCCGCCGCGGACGCGCGCAAGATCGTCGCCGGACTGCGGGCGGTCCAAAAGGAGATCGAGAGCGGCGAGTTCCCTTTCAGCGTCGCCGACGAAGACATCCACATGAACGTCGAGCGGCGGCTGACCGAGATGATCGGCGACGTCGGCGAGAAGCTGCACACCGCCCGGAGCCGCAACGACCAGGTGAGCCTGGACATGCGGCTCTACCTGCGGGAGGCCCTCGACGGCATCCTGGGGGACCTGGAGGCCTTGCAGAAGGCGCTGGCGGGGGCGGCGCGACGGAACGAAGGCGTGCTGATGCCCGGCTACACCCACCTCCAGCGGGCCCAGCCCGTGCTCTTCGCGCACCATCTGCTGGCGTACGTGGAGATGTTCGAGCGCGACAAGAGCCGTTACCGCCACTGCCGGGAGCAGACCGACGTCATGCCCCTGGGCTCCGGCGCGCTGGCGGGCACCACCTTCCCCATCGACCGGGCCTACGTGGCCAAGCTCCTGGGCTTCCCGCGCGTGACCCAGAACAGCATCGACGCCGTGAGCGACCGGGACTTCGTGCTGGAGTTCCTGTCGGCGTCCGCCATCCTGTTCGTGCACCTGAGCCGCATGGCCGACGAGCTGATCCTGTGGTCCAGCGAGGAGTTCGGCTTCATCGAGCTGCCGGACGCCTACTGCACGGGCAGCTCCATGATGCCGCAGAAGAAGAACCCCGACGTGGCCGAGCTGATCCGCGGCAAGACCGGGCGGGTGTACGGCCACCTGAACGCGCTCCTGGCCATCATGAAGGGGTTGCCGCTGGCCTACAACCGCGACCTCCAGGAAGACAAGGAGCCCCTGTTCGACACCGCCGACACGGTCGCGGCATGTCTGGCCATGGCCCGGGAGCTGTTCAACGGCCTCAAGGTCCGCGGCGAGCGCATGGCCGCGGCCGCGGAGCAGGGTTTCATGAACGCCACCGACCTGGCGGACTACCTCGTGGGCCGGGGTCTCAGCTTCCGCGTAGCCCACGACGTGGTCGGCCGGGTGGTGCGCCATTGCATCGACCAGGGATGCAAGCTGGATGACCTGCCGTTGGAGGAACTCCAGGGCTACTGTCCGGACATCGGCCCCGACGTCTACAAGGTCCTGACGCTCCGCGCCGGCGTCGAGCGCCGGCGGGCCCCCGGCGGCACCGCGCCGGTCAACGTGCGCCGCCAACTGAAGAAGCTGGGGGTCTGATGGCAGCCGTTTCATTCCCGCGAATCCAGGGGTGGCGGGGTGTGGCCGCCGCCCTTGCGTGCCTGCTCCTCCTGCTGGTCGTGGCCGCCGGCTGCGGTCACAAGGGTCCGCCGCGGGCGGCGGACCTCGTGGAGCCGGTGGCCATCAGCGACCTGACCCTCGTGCTCGGCGACCGCAGCGTGCGCCTGGGCTGGTCGCACCCGCGGACCGCTCGGGACGGCCGGCCGCTCACGGACCTCGCCGGGTTCGTGGTGTACCGCAAGAGCACGCCGGCGGATTGCCCGGACTGCAACGCCGCCTACGGCGAGCGGGCCATGGTCAGCGTGGAGGACGAAGGGCGTTTCTTCAAGCAGTCCGAATACAAGTTCACGGACACGGAGCTTCAAACCGGCCGGGTGTACCGGTATCGGGTCCGCGTCCTGTTGTCGGACGGCTCCCTTAGCAGGCCGTCCAACGAGGTCAGCATCGAATGGCAACGGCAGTAGAACGTTTCACGCACAGGAACGACGAGATGTATTGCGAGGATGTCCCGGTCCGGGACGTCGTGGAAGCGGTGGGGACGCCGGTGTACCTCTACAGTTTGGCGCATTTGCGTGACGCCTTCCGCACCCTCGACCAGGCTTTCGCCGGGACCCGGCACCTGGTGTGCTTCTCGGTCAAGGCTAACTCCAACCTCGCGGTGCTGCGCGCCTTCGTCAACGAGGGCTCGGGGTTCGACATCGTGTCCGGCGGCGAACTCTACCGGGTGCTCAAGGCCGGCGCCGACCCGCGCAAGGTGGTGTTCTCCGGCGTGGGCAAGACCCGCGAAGAGATGGAGTACGCGCTGCGCTCCAGCATCCTGATGTTCAACGTCGAGTCGGAGCAGGAGCTGGAGGCGCTGAACGAGGTGGCCGGGAGCATCGGCGTGGTGGCGCCGGTGAGCTTCCGCATCAACCCCGACGTGGACCCGCAGACCCATCCCTACATCTCCACCGGCATGAAGAAGAGCAAGTTCGGCATCGCCATCGACCCCGCGGCCGAGGCCTACCGCCGCGCCATCGCCCTGCCCAACCTCGAGGTGGTGGGGGTGGACTGCCACATCGGCTCGCAGCTCACCTCGACGTCGCCCTTCGCGGACGCCGCCGAGCGCGTGCGCGCCTTCATCGAGGTGCTCCAGGGGGAAGGGGCGGACCTCCGCTACGTGGACCTGGGCGGCGGGCTCGGCATCCGTTACGACGACGAGGAGCCGCCCGACCCCGCTGACTACGCCAAGGCGCTCATGGAGGGGGTGCGCGGCCTGGACGTGACCTTGGTGCTGGAGCCGGGCCGGTCCATGGTGGGCAACGCCGGAATCCTGTTGACCCGGGTACTCTACCTCAAGCGCACCGAGGCCAAGAACTTCGTGGTGGTGGACGGCGCCATGAACGACTTGGTCCGCCCCTCGCTCTACGGCGCGTTCCAGGGCCTGCGCCCGGTGGACAGGCGCGAGGCCGAGCCCATGACCGCGGACGTGGTGGGCCCCATCTGCGAGAGCGGCGACTTCCTCGCCCAGGACCGCGATATCCAGCCGCCCGAACCGGGCGATCTCATGGCCGTGATGAGCGCCGGCGCCTACGGTTTCACCATGGCATCCAACTACAACACCCGGCCCAGGGCGGCGGAGGTGCTGGTGGACGGCAAGGAGTTCGCCGTGGTCCGGGAGCGCGAAACCCTGGAGGGCCTGGTGGCGGGAGAGAAGATACCGGCGATGCTGTAGGGCGGAGGAGCCATGACCGAGATCACGTTCACCAAGATGCACGGCTGCGGCAACGACTTCGTGGTGCTGGACTGCATGGAGCGGCCGCCCGCGGACCTGGCGGAGATCGCGAAGAACCTGTGCCATCGCCGCTTCGGCGTGGGCGCGGACCAGTTGCTTACCATCCGGCCGTCGGACTCGGCGGACTTCCGCATGGAGATATACAACGCCGACGGCGGCGAGGTGGAGATGTGCGGCAACGGCATCCGCTGCTTCGCCAAGTACGTCTACGAGCACGGTCTGACCGGGAAGCGGGAAATCGAGGTGGACACCCTCGCGGGCATCATCCGCCCGCGCCTCAAGGGCGACCGCGTCGAGGTGGACATGGGCCGCCCCGTCCTCGAAGGGCGGGACATTCCCGTGGATGCCGGCGGCCGCATCGTCAACCGGCCGCTGAGGGTGGACGGGAATGAGCACACGGTCACCTGCGTGTCCATGGGCAACCCCCACTGCGTGCTCTACGTCGACGACGTGGAGCCGCTGGACCTGCCCCGCCTGGGCCCCCTCTTCGAGCACCACACCTTCTTCCCCAACCGCGTGAACACCGAGTTCGTCCAGGTGCTGTCACCCGACGAGGTGCGCATGCGCGTGTGGGAGCGCGGCGCCGGCGAGACCTGGGCCTGCGGCACCGGCGCCAGCGCGGTGGGGGTGGCCGGCGTCTTGACCGGCAGGACCGGGAAGAGGATAACGGTTCACCTGATCGGCGGCGACCTGGAAATCCATTGGGCCGACGATGACCGGGTCTACATGACCGGTCCCGCGCAGGAGGTCTTTCAAGGGAGCATCCGCGTGTGACCGTGCGCCGGGCGTTGAGAAATGCGAAAGAGGGACAACCACATGTTTGCAGGATCAATGACCGCCATGGTGACGCCGTTCAAGGACGGCGTCGTCGACTATGCCTCCTTGGAGGCGTTGGTGGAGTTCCAGATCGAGCAGGGCACCCACGCGCTGGTGCCGTGCGGCTCCACCGGGGAGTCGGCCACCCTGGACCACGACGAGCACCACGCGGTCATCGACGCCGTTGTCCGCGCGGCGCGGCAGCGGGTCCCGGTCATCGCCGGCACCGGCTCCAACTCCACCCGCGAGGCCATGGAACTCACCCGGGCGGCGGAGAAGTCAGGCGCCGACGGCGCGCTGCTGATCTCGCCTTACTACAACAAGCCCACGCAGGAAGGGATCTACCACCACTACCGCGCCGTGGCCGAGCACGTGGGCATCCCTCTCATCGTCTACAACATCCCCGGCCGCACGGCTTCCAAGATGGAGCCCGAGACCTTGGCGCGGCTGGCCGAGATCGGCAACGTCGTGGGCGTGAAGGAGGCCACCGGCTCGGTGGACCAGGCCATCGACGTCATCCGGTTGTGCGGCGACTCCCTGGCGGTCTATTCCGGCGAGGACTCGCTCGTCTACTCGCTCATGACCTTGGGCGGCAAGGGCGTCATCACCACCACCGGAAACGTCGCCCCCCGGGCCATGGCCGACCTTACCGAAGCCTGCCTGCGGGAGGACTGGGCCACCGGCCGCCGGATCCAGTTCGAGTTGATGCCCCTGATCCGCTGCCTCTTCAGCGAGACCAATCCCATCCCGGTCAAAGCCGGGTTGGCCGCCATGGGCAAGTGCGGACCGGAGATCCGTCTGCCGCTGACGCCGATGACCGAGCCGAACCTCAAGCGGCTGAAGGGCGCCATGGCCGGCTACGGGCTGATTCAGCCATGACGTGGCTGTCGCGCGCGGACCGGGCGCGGTCGGGTCGCCACTTTGTTCCGGTAACGCCATGAAGAATTCCCTGGGCCTTATCGTTTGCGGTGTGGGCGGGCGGATGGGCGGCACCATCGTACGCCTGATTCAGGACACCCCGGGCGTCGTCCTGGCCGGAGCCACCGACCGGGCCGGCAGCGCGCGGCTCGGTCAGGACGGGGGGGACGTCGCCGGCGCCGGGCAACTGGGCGTGGCAGTCAGCGACCGCGTTGACGCGCCCGCCAGCGAAGGTCGGGTCATCGTAGACTTCACGACACCTGAAGCCTCCGTGGCCCACATGAAGGCGGCAGCCAAGACCGGCATTCCCATCGTCATCGGCACAACCGGGTTCGAGGCACGGCAACTCCGCCAAATCCGCACCCTGGCAGCCAAGACCCCCACCGTCCTGGCCCCCAACATGAGCCTCGGGGTGAACCTCCTGCTGGGCTTGGTGGGCCAGGTGGCCCGCAGCCTGGGCGACGCCTACGACGTGGAGATCGTGGAAGCGCACCACCGGTTCAAGAAGGACGCCCCGAGCGGCACCGCGTTCGCCCTGGCCCGGTCAGCGGCCGAGGCCCTGGGGCGCAAGCTGGAACGGGTAGGGGTGCCGGGCCGTAGCGGGGCGTCCGAGCGCAAGACGACCGATATCGGTCTCCTCTCCGTCCGCGCCGGAGACATCGCCGGCGAGCACACGGTGCTGTTCGGCGGCATCGGAGAGCGCATCGAACTGGTCCACCGCGCCCACAGCCGGGAAGCCTTCGCCCGCGGCGCCATCCGGGCGGCGCAGTGGTTGGCGGACAGGCAGGCGGGCCTTTACAGCATGCAGGACGTGCTCGGGCTCGCGGAGTCCCGGTAGCCCTTTTCAGTCCGCCGTGGCCGCGTTGCCGTTGTCGGGCGTGAGCGTCGCGGGCGTAAGCGCATCGAAGATGCCCGTAAAGCGTCCGACCGAACCGTCGTCTTCGGCGAACAGAACATCGGTCGAGCCGACCACGCGACGGGGGTGGCCGTCGACATCCGGCACGTTCGAGAATTGACCGCGCCACGTCCCGGCGGAGCGCGTGATGGTACGCACGGGGTGGATGACGGTGACCGCGGTATCCTCGAAAGCGCCGGTTGCGTCGAAGGCCGCGGCAAAGTGCAGGTCGTAGTCGGCCGGCGACGCGGCGGGATCGGGAGTCCGCCAGGTCACGATCGGATAGAGGTGGCGCCCGGGGTCGATCTCGATGGGCTCGAGACACCCGAGGCAACCGGTTAGGCGGCTCTGGTCGAAGTCGGCGGTCAACGACATGCTTCCCACGAATTCAGTGTATTCGGAGGTATCTGCCAACTCGCCCCAGGCACGGCCGTACTCGTACGTGTACACGCCGCCGGCGCCACCGACGTAGGTGGCCGTGCCGGTCACCGGGAGGTCGGGCGGTGTAGCCGGATCGAGTTCCGGGCCATCGATAAAGACCCCGCGTGTGGCCTCTTCGAAATCTCGAATGGGTGCGCCGGGTGGATAGACGAGCCACCATCCGGCCGCGAGATAGTCGGCGGGGTCGGCGTCATTCCACGAGACGACGGTGTAGAGCACGATCCTGTGGTCATGGTGGTTTTCCGAGAGAATCGATTCGCGGCTGGAATGGTTGGGTTGCAAGGGCCGGGGGAGGTAAAGTCCCCACGAACCGTCCCGGTGCCGCTGGGTGTCGAGCGTGCGGGTACGGCCGTCGTGGAAGCGCACGTCGACACTGAGGACGTTGTCGACGAAGGTTGTCCGTGTGCGAAACGGTTGGGTTTCAGGCGTGAGCGTCGGGATTGGAATCGGGGGCGGGGGCGGATCGGGCTTCCCCCCGACCGAACAGCCCGCCGTCAGCGAAAGAACGAGGACCCATAGTGCCGCGCGTCTCATGCCGGTACTTATAGGGGGCGTCCTGGCACACGTCAAACGGCAAGCGGTGGACGGACCGGTGCACGGCTGCGAAATGCTCTTGAATTCGTGCACGCGCGGTTTTCAGGCCATCAGGTTGACATCCGGAATCCCATATATTAATCAGTTTTCCTATTCTCAAGTGGCTTCAGAAACTCCAAAATCCGACTCTGAGTCGACGGAAGCGGAAGTCGAACGGCTTGCGGAGCGCATTGGCCGGTTGATTCGTTCCGTGGAGCCGGAGAAGCGGGAGGATCTGAAGGAACTCGCCTTTTCGCTGGTGCGTGAGGAGTTGATCCGGGGCGAGGAACCACGGCAGGAAGCGGGCGGGACCACCCCGGCGCCGTTGAATCCCTTGGGCGCCGGCGTGCTGTTTTTCGTGTTGGGCGCGGGCCTTTCCTTCGTGTTCGGTCCGGTGGGCTTGGCGTTGATGGCCGGCGGCCTGTTCTTCATGGTCTGGGGGGCCGCCATAAGCTGGTTCAAGAAGAAGTAGGGGCGCGATGGCTACGAGCGAGAAACGGAAAATCGAGCGGGGCATCTGGAGCCGCCGG
>JAPPNE010000003.1 GCA_028818775.1 Deltaproteobacteria bacterium
CCGAGCACATGCCGGAACAGTTGGAGGCAATGGGGATCTCGGGCGTCCGCAAGGGCGGTATGCGAATGCTCTTTGCCAGCCATCCCCCCATCGAGGACCGTATCGCCGCGCTGCGGGAAGAACGCCACGCCGCCGGCTCCTAGTGTGGCGTCTGGTTAATTCGCAGCATAATCTGCGGGTCTTGCGGCGGCCTTGCCGCCGTAACAGAATCCCTATACATCCCCCAATGGAAGTCAACGGCGACAGGGGGACGGAATGGCGATCTTCTCCGGGGAGTTCGGGCTGCAGTTCGTGCTGCAGGCGGCGTCCTACTACACCACGCGGGAACTGGCGGACTTGGCGGAGCTGGGCGCGGAGCGGGGCTTCAAGCAGGTCTGGCTCAGCGACTCGCTGCGCTATCGCAACGTCCTGAGCGTCGCCACCGCCATCGCGGCGCGTGCGCCGGTCAAGGTGGGCACCGCCATCCTGGTGCCTTACTTCCGCAATCCCATCGACGTGGCCGACGCCGTGCTGGCCATCTCGGAACTGACCGACGGCCGCGAGATCAGCCTCGGCATCGCCAAGGGCAGCAAGGGGCAGGTGCCGCAGTACCTGGAGATGCGCAAGCCGTTCCGGGTGGTGCGCGAGACCGTGGGATTTCTCGGCGGGCTGTTCCGTGGCGAGGAGGTGCGGTTCGAAGAGTACCCCGCGCTGTGCGACTACTTCCACATGAACCCACGGGGACACATCGAGCTGGTGCGCCCGCCCGCGGCGCCCGTGCGCTTCTACGGCGGCGGCGTGGGCCCGCGCTTCCTGGCCATCGCAGGCGAGACCATGGAAGGCGTGCTCATGGGCGGTTACTTTATCTCCATGCACAAGTTAGGGAGGCTGGAGCAGGCCATGGCGGGGGCGGACGCCGCGGCGCACGCGGTGGACCCGGACAAGAAGCTGCGCAAGGTGTGCGAGATCAACCTGGCGGTGTCGGAGGAACCGGAGTTGGCGCTGGCGGAGGCGAAGAAGTACTCGGCCCACCACATGGTGAGCCTCCAGGCCCTGGGTTACAGCCCCGAGGAGTTCGAGCGCATCGGCATTGACTATGAGCGGGTCAACCGCATCCGGGAAGCGCTTCACTCGGGCATGACCATCGAACAGGCTTCGCGGGAGCTAGTGACCGACGCCATGCCGCGCGCCTGCTTCGTCGCCGGCCGGCCGTCGGACTGCGTGGAGCCCATCCTGGAGCTGGCGGCCGAAGCCGAGCGCCTCGGGTTCGAGCAGATCTCGTTCGCCAAGCTCGGGCGGGACTACGCTTCGGTCATCCGTTTCCTGAGCGACGAGGTCATTCCCAGGTTGTCGTAACGTCGTTTCTGCGCGAGACGAACGAGTCCGTCCTTTTGAACGCTTCAGTCGCCGACCCCGCTTCCGCCCGCACGGCGCGGCTCAACCGCACCTACCCGTGGGTGGTGCTGGGCATCTCGTTCATGACCGTCGCCGCCGCCTTCGGGTGCCGCGCGGCGTTCGCGCTGTTCTTCGTGGCGGTTATCGAGGAGTTTCACTGGAGCCGCGGGTTGGCCGCCGGCGCGCTGACTCTGGGCTCGGTGGCGTGGACCGTCTCCGCGCCGGCGTGGGGACACATGTTGGACCGGCTCGGCCCCAGGTTCGTGTTCCCGGCAGGCGCCGGTCTCATGGCGGCGGGATTCGCCGTCAGCGCCATGACCCAGACCGTCTGGCACTACTACCTGGGCATGGGCCTTCTGGTGGGCCTCGGTTTCGCCGCTCTGCCCATGACCTCGCAGGCCACGGTCATCAGCAACTGGTTCGTTCGCAAGCGCGGCATGGCCATGGGCCTTGCGGCTTCGGGGATCGGCGTCGGGATCTTCCTGGTGGTGCCGGCCGCGGAGTGGCTGATCGGCGCGTTGGGCTGGCGCAACGCGTACCTGATGCTGGCCGGAGTGATGCTGACCGCGGTGGTACCGCTCAACCTGTTCCTCCAGCGGCGCCGGCCGCAGGACATGGGACTGCTGCCGGACTTCGGCGCCACCGCGGCAGAGGGAAGCGGTGGCCCGCGCCGGGCGCGGGAAGGCGGCGTGACTCTCGCCGCGGCGCTCCGCAACTACCGGTTCTGGGCGCTGTGCGGGGGGTTCGTGTTCGGCGCCATCCCCGTGCACATGGTGCTCGTGCACCAGGTGGCCGCCATGGTGGACGCGGGACTCTCGCGGGAGTTCGGTGCCTGGGTATTGGGCCTCACCGGGTTCTTCACCACCTTCACCATGATCGGCATGGGGACCCTCTCGGACCGGATCGGCAGCGAGCGGGCCTACACCATCGGCAGCGTTGCCCTGGTGGGCGGCATCCTGATGATCCTCTACCTCGACGGGATGCCGGAGGCCCTGGTGGTGTCCCTGTACCCGCCGCTGTTCGCCGTGGGTTTCGGGTCGCGGCAGGGGCTCTATCCGACCATCGCCGCCGACATCTTTCACGGCGAGCATTTCGGCTCGATCATCGGCTTGCTGGCTTTCAGCATCGGAATGGGCGCGGGCGTCGGCCCCTGGCTGGCGGGCTACCTCCACGACATTTCGGGCAGCTATGCCAGCTCGTGCTGGATCGGCATCGTCCTGTGTGTGCTATCGTTGGCGTGCATCTGGATCGTGGCCCCGAGCAAGGGCGCGGATGCCTGAGGAGACTCCCATGGCGAAGACCCTGATCATCGACGCGCATCACCACTGGATGCCCGAGGAACACTACCGGAACCCGGAGCCGCTCCTCCGGCCCGGCGAGGCGGTGGTGCGGCAGCCCGACCGGTTCGGCATCCGCCGGGAAGGGGTGCAGCTCTTCGGACCCCCCGCCATGACCGCGGACATGGCCGCGCAGATCGACGAGATGGACCGGGTGGGGATCGATAGGGCCGTGCTCCACGTGGGCTGCTGGGTGGACTGGATCGACGTCCCGGCCGCGCGCTTCATCAACGACGAGATGGCCAGGCTCGTGGAACAGTTCCCAGGCCGCATCATCCCATTGGCACACGTGCCCGCGCTGGAGGCAGGCGGCCGCCGGGAGCTCAAGCGCGCGGTGCTGAAATTGGGCTTCCGCGGCGTCGGCATCAACACCCATATCCGCGGTGCCCTGCTGGACGACAAGCGCTATCACCCATTCTACCGGCTGGTCTCCGACCTGGACATCCCCATATTCGTGCACCCGTCCTCGGAGCTGCCGCTGGCGCACCCTCACGGCATGGAGCAGTTCAACCTCACCCGCAACCTCGGGCGCGCCATGGACAACACCATCAACATCGTGCGGCTCATGCTGAGCGGCACGCTGGAGAAGTTCCCCGGCCTTCGCTTTGTCTTCACCCACCTGGGCGGCGCCTGGTTCGCGCTCCGCAACCGCCTGAACCCGTCCTTCTGGGACAAGCGCGAGCAGGGCTACTTCGACAAGTTCCGGGACCGCATCTTCATCGACACCGCCCCTCCGTTCTGGCGCCCGCTCGAGATCCGTTTCGCCATGGACATGGTGGGCGAGGACCAGGTGCTCATGGGCAGCGATTTTCCCACCATCGACCGGCTCGGCGACGCCGTCGCCATCGTGAAGGCCGTGAGGGCCGGCGCCGCCGCCAAGCGCAAGCTGCTGGGCGGGAACGTGGCCCGGCTGTTCCCGGAGAACGGCTGCTGAGGGCAGGGGAGGGGACTACGTCGTGAAAGTCCTCATGTGCCCGCCGCTCCACTACGAGCCCGCCCCCGGTGAGGACGCCTCCGCCGTCATGGCCGAGTGGCGCGGCCTCTACCGCCTGCTGCGCGACGAGCTCGGCGTGCAGGTGGACCTGCTGGAGCCCAGGCCCGACATGCCCAGGCTCGTGCTGGCCGCCAGCGGCGGATTCGTCTGGAAGGATTCCTTCATCGCAAGCCGGTTTCGAGAAGACTCAAGGCGATCCGAAGCCGAGGCCTGGGAGAACTTCTTTCTGGTCCGGGGCTACGCCACGCCGGGGCTCCCGGAAGGCTGCCGCTTCGAAGGCGAGCGCGACCTGGTGGGCGTGGGCGGGACGATGTTCGCGGGGTATCGGTCCGACGACGACCTGGCCGCCCACGCGGCCGTCGCCAAGGTCCTCGGCGGCGAGATCCGCTCCCTTCGCCTGTCCGACGCCTGGGACCGGCCCCTCGACACTTGCCTGTGTCCGCTGGGCGACGGCGGCGCGTTGTTCCATCCGGACGCCTTCGACCCGAGCGCGCGGAAAGACCTCGAGGACCACGTGCCTCGGCTCCATCCGGTCGACACCGATGATGCCCGGCGCTTGGGATGCAATGCCCTGGTTGCAGGACAGAACGTCGTCCTGCCCCAGGGTTGCCGAGGGATCGCCGCCCACTTGGAGAAGACGGGCTTCCAGGTCCACCACTTGCCTGTAGGCGCGTTTGCCCGGCACGCCGCCGGGCCGAAGTCGCTGGTCCTCAAGATTGCGGGCTGACTCGGCCACTGCCCGCTCCTGCTCTACTCGCCCGCCAAGCTTCGCAATACAACTTTTACTTGTATTGACACAACGCAATATACTTGTAGCTGCCCCAGCTCGAACTACTTGCAATCGCACGACGCCTTGCCGGCGCCTTCCGCCGAATCGGACGGACCGAACCGGCCGACGATATTCTCCGGACGATGAAGGCTATCTCGCGGCGCTCGAAGCGGCCAGCGTCAGGATGGAGATCGAACCGCTCGCCGGCTTTGTGGCACAAAGGGTCCGGTGGTCGCTGGAACAGGGATACCGATTTATGGAACACAAATTTTATAAATCGCTTGAAATCTGCTAGGATGATCTACTAATAAGGCAACAAGTCCTTTTAAAATCTATTTATGGAACAAAAAGATGGCGAAGCCCGCACACAGAAGCTATTCCCGCTATGCCCGTGAAGCCGCAGAGCTTCTCGGGCTGATGATCCGTAACGCGCGCATCGAACGGGACATCACAGTCGCCGATGTCGCCGAACGCGCCGGGATTTCGCGCGGCCTCGTGCATCGTATCGAAAAAGGTGAAATGGGCTCCTCCATCGGTGCGGCCTTCGAGGCGGCCGCCATTGTCGGGCTGCGCCTGTTCGAAGCCGAACCGACGACGCTGACGCGCCATCTGTCGATGGAACGCGACAAGCTCACCCTGCTGCCGCAATCCGTCCGCACGGGAACGACGAAGGTGAAGGATGACTTCTGATCACCGCGACACGAAAGCGCCGGAGGAAGCCTATGTCTGGATATGGCTGCCCGGCGCGACGGCACCGGTCGTCGCCGGTCGAATCGCGCGTGACGGGGAGCGGCTGATCTTCAACTACGGCCAGAGCTATCTGGACCGGAATGAACGCATTCCGATCTACGAGCCGGAACTGCCGTTGCGCAGCGGAGCGATTGCGCCCGAAGTCGGGCTGAGCATGGCCGGATGCCTGCGCGACGCCGCGCCGGATGCATGGGGCCGTCGCGTCATCCTGAATCGGACCTTCGGACGCAAGGGCAAGGATGTCGACACCGCCGAGCTCGACGAGCTGACCTACCTACTGGAGTCCGGCTCCGACCGAATCGGCGCTCTGGACTTTCAGCACTCTCCTTCCGAGTACGTGCCGCGGGCCGCTCAAGCCGCTACGCTCGAAGAACTGCTGAGCGCCGCCGAGAAAGTCGAGAATGGCGTGCCGCTGACGCCCGATCTCGATCAGGCGCTGTTGCACGGTACGTCGCTCGGCGGTGCGCGCCCGAAGGCGATGATCCAGGACGGCGACACAAAGCTGATCGCCAAGTTCTCGTCTTCGACCGACACCTACAACGTGGTGAAGGCGGAATATGTCGCCATGCGCCTTGCCGCCAAGGTGGGGCTTGACGTCGCCCCCGTGCGTCTTGAGCACGTCGCCGGCAAGGACGTGCTGCTGGTCGAGCGGTTCGACCGCACAAAGATGAAAGACGACTGGACGCGGAAGGCGATGGTCTCGGCGCTGACGCTGTTCGTTCTCGATGAGATGATGGCGCGTTACGCCAGCTATGAAGACCTTGCAGAAATCATCCGGCACCGCTTCACCTCGCCGAAGGCGACGTTGCGCGAGCTGTACGGACGGCTCGTGTTCAACATCCTGTGCGGCAATACCGACGATCACGCCCGCAACCATGCGGGCTTCTGGGACGGCGAACACCTGACCCTGACGCCTGCCTATGACATTTGTCCGCAAAGCCGTTCCGGCAATGTGGCCAGCCAGGCGATGCTGATCGTAGGAGATAATCGGTCGAGCACACTTGCGACCTGCCTGGAGGCCGCGCCCAATTTCCAGCTCAGCGACAAAGCGGCGAAGAACATCATCGACCGGCAGATCGGCACCATCCGGGATGCATGGGACGACATCTGCGAGGAAGCCACATTGACCGAAGTCGAACGCAACCTGTTCGGTCAGCGCATCTTTCTGAATGACTATATCTTCGAAGGCACGGAAGGCCCGTGGTGATGGAGACCCTATCGTGGCAGTAGCGGCAACTGAAAGGACCGAGATCAATGGAAGTTACTTCCCCCCGCCCTCCCGCATCGCCCGCCACATCCTCTCCGGCGTGATGGGCAGGTCGCGCACGCGGACGCCGACGGCATCCTCGATGGCGTTGCCGATGGCGGGGGAGACGGGCATGAGGCCGCCTTCGCCGAGGCCCTTGGAGCCGTAGGGGCCGGGGCCGTTGGCGTCTTCGACCATGATGGTGTGGAAGGTCCCGGGGATGTCCTTGAAGGAGGGCAGGCGGTAGTCGATGATGTTCGGGTTGAGCAGGTGGCCGTTTTCGTACTGCATCTCCTCCATCAGCGAGTGGCCGATGGCGAACATGACGCCGCCCTCGTCCTGGCCCTCGCACTGGAGCGGGTGGATGGCCTTGCCCACGTCGGCGGTGGAGATGTACTTGAGGAGCTTCACCACGCCGGTGTCGGGGTCCACTTCCACCTCGGCGCCGCCCCAGCTCGTTTCCCAGAAGGTGGTGGGAGAGCCCAGCACGGCCTTCTTGCTGTGCACGTCCTGGTAGCTGCCCTTGGCCAGCAGTTCGCCGCCCTTGGCGCCGAAGGTGTGGTTGAGCACCTCCTCGTAGCTCATGCGCTTGCCCTTGCCGGCGTGGACGTGGCCGTTCTTGAAGGTGACCTGGCCGGCCTTGCACTTGAGCAGCCTGGCCGCGGCCCGGCGCAACTGCCGCTTCAGCTCGGCGGCGGCCCGCTCCACGCACAGGCCCATGATGACCATGGAGCTGCTGGCGTTGGTGGCGGCGTCGTAGGGGGTGGAGTCGGTGTCGAGCTGGGCCACGGTGACGGCCTCGTAGGGCAGGGACAGTTCTTCGGCCACCACCTGGGCCAGGGCGGTGCGGCAGCCTTGTCCGATCTCCACGGTGCCGGTGAACAGCACCGCGCTGCCGTCGGAGTTGAGCTTGATGGAAGCCGACGCCACCTTGTAGGTGCCGCCGCCGTCCTTCATGCAGCAGGCCAGGCCCATGCCGCGGTTCGGTTCCTTCCTCTTCCTTCCCCAGCCCAGGGCCTTGGCGGTGCGCCTCAGGCCCGCCTCCAGGTCGCAGTCCACCGGGCTGTCGCCCTTGGTGAAGAGGCCGCCTTTCTTCATCAGGTTGCGGACGCGGAACTCCAGGGGGTCGATTTCGAGCCGGCGGGCGATCATGTCCATCTGGGACTCGTACGCCCAGGTGACCTGCAGGGTGCCGAAACCCCGGAACGCGCCGGCGGGCACGGCGTTGGTGTAGACCGTGTAGGCGTCCACCTTGACGTTGGGGATGCGGTACGGACCGGGGGCGCGGTAGCCGGCCTTCTGGGACACCCGCGGCCCGTAGTCGGCGTAGGCGCCCGTGCCCATGTGCACCTCGCACTCCCGCGCCACGAGCTTGCCGTCACGGGTGACGCCGGTCTTGATGCGGAACCGGGCGGGATGGCGGGTGATGGTGCGGAAGGTCTCCTCGGAGGTGTGGGTGATCTTCACCGTCCGCCCGGTCTTCCACGCCAGCGCTGCCACCAAGGGCTCGTTCTTCACCGACAGCTTGCCGCCGTAGGCGCCGCCGATGTGGGGCACGATGACCCGCACCCGGTTGATGGGGATGGAGAAGAACTCGGCGATGTGGCGCTGGAGGGTGAACGGGTCCTGGGTGGAGGACCACAGGGTCACGTGCCCGTCCTCCACCGCGGCGATGGTGATGTGGGGCTCCAGCGGGTAGTGCTGGACCTGCGGGAAGGTGAAGACGTCCTCGAACACCTCGTCGGCTTCGGCGAAGCCCTTGTCCACGTCGCCCCGGGAGTAGTTGTACGCGTAGCAGACGTTGGTGCCGCGGAACTCTTCGGGCACTCGGTAGGCGTGGCCGTGCAGCTCGTCCGCGTCCGCCACCTGCTCGTGCACCAGCGGCGCGCCCGGCGCGATGGCCTCGGCCACGTCCGTCACCGCGGGAAGCTCTTCGTACTCGGTCTCGATGAGCGCCAGCGCCGCGTCCGCGGCAGCCTCGTCCACCGCCGCCACCGCCGCCACCGGGTCGCCGTCGTAGCGCACCTTGTCCAGGGCGACGATGGTCTGGTCCTTGTAGGCCGAGCCGTAGTACGGGTTCATGCCGTCCAGGGTGTCCCGGGTCAGCACCGTGACCACGCCCGGCAGCGCCGCCGCCCTGGCGGCGTCGATGCGCAGCAGGCGCGCGTGCGGGAAGGGGCTGCGCAGGACCTTGGCGTGGAGCATGCCCGGCAGCTCCAGGTCCATGGCGTAGACGGCCTTGCCGGTGGCCTTGACCACGCCGTCCACCCGGTGGTGGGACTTGCCGATGACCTGGTGTTTCGCGGCTTTCGCCATTCGTCGTTACCTCCGTGTGGATCGGGCAGCGGCAAGCGCGGGGCGACCTGCAAGGGAACCGGGTCCGGAGTCCTACCCGCGCGGATAGCGCTCACGCACCCATACTGTGGCCTCTTCCGCCGTCCTCAACTCCCCTTCGAGCTGGGCTTCCTCGACGGCCCGCAGCATCGCCGAGAACGCCGGGCCGGGCGCGTAGCCGAGCCGGATGAGGTCGCGGCCGCGCAGCAGCGGCTCCGGTTTCACTTCCTTTTCGCCCAGTTCGGCGAGCTTTTGTTGACAGAAGTCGTAGTAGCCCAGATCGCCGTTGGATGAAAGCGCGTCGATGCGGCACAGCTCCAGCAGCTCGTGGATGCCGTCCTGGGCGAGGAAGCGCTTGAGGGTGCTGAGGCGCATTTTCGGCGCTTGGGTGTAGTGCAGATGGCAGCGCACCAGCCAGGCCACGCGCTCGGTCACGGCGCGGCTGCGCTTGAGGCGCTGGAGGATCTCCACGGCCATCTCCGCGCCCAGCTCGGGGTGGCCGTAGAAGGTCACGCGCTCGCCCGTGGGCTCGCGGCACGGGGGCTTGGCCACGTCGTGCAGCAGGCAGCCGTAGGCCAGGGTCTCGGTGGGGGCGTCCAGGTGCCCGAGGAGCAGCAGCGTGTGCACGAACACGTCGCCTTCGGGATGGAAGTCCGGCGTCTGCCCGCAGCCCTTCATGGCGGCGATCTCGGGCAGGATCACCTCCAGGAGCCCGGTCTCGTCCAGCAGCTCGAACCCGCGCCGGGCGCCGCCCTCGGTGAGGGTGCGGGTGATCTCCGCGCCGATGCGTTCCCACGCCACCTGGGTGACGGCGGCGGCGTGGTCCTGGATGGCCCGGACCGTGGGTCCGTCTATGGCGAAGCCCAAGCCGCAGGCCAGGCGGACGGCGCGGACCATGCGCAGGTGGTCCTCGGCGAAGCGCTCGCGCGGATCGCCGATGGCCCGGACCAGGCCTCGGGCCAAGTCTTCCCGGCCGTCCACCAGGTCGATGACCCGGTCCTCCGCCGGGTCGTACATCATGGCGTTGATGGTGAAATCGCGCCGGCGGACATCGTCCTCCAGGGTGCCCTGGCGCACGTGATCGGGCCGGCGCCCGTCGCGGTAGGGGCCGTCTGAGCGGAAGGTGGTGACTTCGAACGGCTCGCCCTCCACCAACACGACGATGGAGCCGAACTGCGATCCCACGTCAACGGTGTCGGGGAAGATGGTTTGGACCGCCCGAGGGGGCGCCGCCGTGGCCACGTCGTAGTCCTTGGGTTCCCGTCCCAGGAGCCGGTCGCGCACGCAGCCGCCGGCGAGGTAGGCCTCGTGGCCGGCCTCGCGCAGGCGCTGGATGATGTGGAGTGCCTTGTCCTCTTGTGACACGGGATCATTCCCTGAGGGCGCGGTTCAGGCTTTCAGCCCGGTTCGCGCCGCGTATGCCGGCACGCGCGGGGTTGAATCCGCCCGGTGGCGGTTCGAATCGGGGAAGTGAATCTACGGGACCCTGGGCTCCTCAGTTCTACAGGGCCGCCTTGTCGAGGTTCCCGACCACCGTGAGGATGAGCTTGTCGGGTTGCAGGTATTCTTGGGCGACCCGGTGGACGTCCTCGGCGGTGACCTTCCGGATCAGGTCCGGGTAGCGGTCGACGTAGTCCAGCCCCAGGCCGAGATACTCCACCTGCCCCAGGAAGTCGGCGATGGCGCCGTTGGTCTCGAGGCCCAGGGCGAAGCTGCCGATGAGGTAGCTCTTGGCGTCCGCCAGTTCCTCCTCGGTGACGCCGTCGCGCCGGATGCGCTCGATCTCGGCCCTGGCCGTCTCGATGGCCTCACGGGCGCTCTCGTTGCGGGTCTGCATGGCCATCTGGAAGCGCCCGGTCTCCTTGCTGGCGAGGAAGTAGCTGTAGACGACGTACGCCAGGCCGCGTTCGTTGCGGATGCTGTCCCCGAGCCGCGAAGACAGGCTGCCGCCGCCCAGGATCTGGTTCATCACCCGGATGGCGTAGTGGTCGGGGTTCGACCGGAGCGGCCCCTCGTGCCCCATGATGATGTTGGACTGGCTGAGGTTGCGGTCGATCTTGATTGCTGCCCGTTCCGGCGCCTGCAAGGTCACCGGCCCGTCCGGCGCGCCGTCGCTCTTTTCCCAGCCCGCCAGGGCCTCGGCGAGCTTGCGCTTCATCTCCTCGTGGGTGATGTCGCCCACGGCCACGAGAATGGTGCGGTCGGGGCGGTAGTAGCGTTGGTGGAAGTCCGCCACCGCGTTCCGGTCCAGGCCCTGGACCGAATCCCGCGAGCCTTCCACCGGGCGGCCGTAGAAGCTGCCGGGGTAGAGGGCGGCGCGGAATGCTTCCCGGGCGATGGAGCCCGGGCGGTCGCGCTTGGCCCGGATGGAGGCCAGGAGGGACTGCTTCGTGCGGTCCAGCTCCGTCTCCGGGAAGGACGGCTCCGTCAGCACCTCGCTCATGAGCGCCAGGCCGGTGTCCAGGTCCTTCTTGAGGATGCTCAGGCTTACCGTGGCGAGTTCGCGGCCGGCGTCGGTCCCCAGGTGGGCGCCCATGCCCTCGACCAGGCCGCTGATGGCCATGGAGTCGCGCGCGGCCGTGCCCCGGGTGAGGAGCCGGGAGGCGAGGTTGGCCAGGCCGTGCCGGTCCGCGGGATCGTAGCGCGAGCCGGCGCGGATCAGCAGCTCCACGGAGACGATGGGCAGCGCGGGCTGCTCCGAGGTCACCAGGACCATCCCGTTGGGGAGTATCTCGCGTTGCGCGTTCATGGCGGCGGAGGCGACGGCCTGCGGCGCCAGGACTAGGCACAGCAGAAGCGGCAGCCAGCGTTTCATGAGCGTTTCCTCTCCTGGGGCACCAGGGTCCCTACGGTGCGGCGGTCCCGGTCGAGATACTGCCGCGCCACCCGACGGACGTCCTCGGCCGTGACCCCCTGGATGCCTCCCAGGTATTCGTTCATCCGGCGCCATCCGCCGGTCACCTCATAGAAGCCGACGCGCATGGCCTGGCCCCGGTTGGACTCCTGGGCGAAGATGAAGCTCGCCGCCACCTGGTTCTTGGCCTTGTCGAGCTCCGCCTGGGTGACGCCCTCGTCCCGCACCCGGCCGATCACCGCGTCGATGGCCGCCTCCACCTCGGCGATGTCCTTGCCCGGCATGGCCTGGGCGCCGAGGCTGAAAGTGGTAGGGTCGATGGAAACCCGATGGTAGCCCGCGTAGGCGTAGCGCGCGATGCGCTTCTCGTACACCAGGTCCCGGTGAAGCCGCGACGTGCGCCCGCGCGACAGGATCATCTCCAGCACGTCCAGCGCGTAGCTGTCCGCGTGGCCCACCTCGGGCACGTGGTAGTTCATGATCACCACCGGCAACTCGGCTTCCTTCTTGAGCTGCACACGCCGCTCGCCCCGCTGGGGCGGCTCGGCCTGTCCCACCTCGGGGGGTTCCGGCCCGCGCGGGATGGCGCCGAAATGCTCGCGGATCCGCGCCAGGATCTCTTCGCTGTCGAAGTCCCCGGCCACCACGATGAAGGCGTTGTTGGGCGCGTAGTAGGTCCGGTAGAAGTCCTTGAGGTCCTGCAGGGTCATGCGCTCGATGTCCTGCGGCCAGCCGATGATGGGACGGCGGTACGGGTGCACGGCGTAGGTCACCGCCCTGGTGACCTCGCCCAGCGCCGCCCGCGGCCGGTCGTCGGTGCGCTGCCGCCGCTCCTCCTGCACGACCTTCTTCTCGGGCGTGAAGTGGACCTCCCGGAGGCGCGTGTTGACCATGCGGTCGGCCTCGAGCTCGATGGCCACGCCGATGGATTCCCGGCCCATGGTGGCGTGGTACACGGTGGTGTCGTAGGAGGTGAACGCGTTGGAGCGGCCGCCGTGCTTCCGGATGATGCGCGCGTATTCCTCGGGCGCCACCTTGTCGGTGCCCTTGAACATCATGTGCTCGAGGAAGTGCGCGATGCCGCTCTTGCCGGCCACCTCGTTGCGCGAGCCCACCCGGTACCACACCTGGAAGGTGACCGCGGGGCTCCGGTGGTTCTCCAGCAGCAGCACCTTGAGGCCGTTGTCGAGGACCTCCTCACGGACGTCCACCATTCCCTTGGGCGCCGCCGCCCCGGCCACGGCCGGGAGCAGGGTGACCAGGAACAAGCCAGCGAGGCGATGTGTCCAGTCCATGAGTTTGAAGATATCGGGCAGGCGGGGTGGACGCAACAGGGTCCGCGGCGCAGGACACTAGCCTCAAGACCCGTTGGGCGTGGCCAGGCGGCGCGGTATGAGCGAACCGAGTCCGTGGCGCCGCATGCGTTCGATGAAGGTGGTGCGGTTCAGGCCCAACAGGTTTGCGGCGGCTGTCTTGTTGCCGTTGGCGCGCTCCAGCGCCTGCACCATCATTTCGCGTTGAAAACGGCGGATGCACTGATCGATGTCGATGCCGTCGCTGGGCAGAATGAACTCCCGAAGCAGCG
This sequence comes from Deltaproteobacteria bacterium, assembly GCA_028818775.1. Taxonomy (NCBI): domain Bacteria; kingdom Pseudomonadati; phylum Myxococcota; class Myxococcia; species Deltaproteobacteria bacterium. The sequence goes on from JAPPNE010000003.1 coordinate 13,244, forward strand.
CCGCTTCGCGGGGGGACCTCAGGTAACTGGAGAGCTCGGGCAGGTCCTGGACACGGATCTCCGGGTGGTCCGTGAGGGTGACCAGCCGCTCGATGAGGTTTTCCATTTCACGCACGTTTCCCGGCCAGTCGTATGCCTGCAGGCGCGTCATCGCGGCCTCCTCGATGGTCCGGGGAGGGTTTCCGCTGTAACGTTTGAGGAAGTGTAGGACCAAGGGAGGTATGTCGTCCCGCCGCGCCCGCAAGGGAGGCAGCTCCAGGGCAAGGATGGCGAGCCGGTAGTAGAGGTCCTCGCGGAACAGTCCTGCCGGAATGGCTTCCCGCAGGTCGCGGTTGGTGGCGGCGACGAAACGCGCGTTCGTGCGTGTGGCGACGTCGCTACCCAACGGATTGAATTCCCGCTCCTGAAGGACGCGCAGCAGCTTGGCCTGAAGCCTGGGCGTGATCTCACCGATCTCGTCAAGGAAGATGGTCCCTTCCTTGGCCGTCATGAAACGTCCCGACCGGGACTGTTGCGCACCGGTAAAGGCGCCTCTGACATGGCCGAACAACTCGTTCTCCAACAGATCCTCGGGTATGGCGCCGCAGTTGACGGCGACAAACGGCTGCCTCGCGCGCTTGCTGCGGTCGTGTATGGTCCGTGCGATGAGTTCCTTTCCGGTCCCGCTCTCGCCCGTGATGAGGACGGTGGAGTCGCTCGCGGCGATCCTCAGCGTGAGATCGAAGACGCGCCGCATGGCTTCGCTTTGCCCTATCATGGAATCAAGGGTGTCACGGAGGGAGTTGCCCCCTGACTGATTGTTCGTCTGCCCCATTCTTTCCTCCTCTTATTGATACTTATCTGTACAATAAGATTATGGAATGCAATAGTTGCGCCAACGCCGGCTGTTGTGCGGTTGCTGAAATTTTCCGCGCTGCATGAATAAACGAGGGTCGGCGGCGCTGTTCCTGACGGGAGTCGCCAAATCCATGACAATTTCGCCCCTTGAGAACCTGGGCTGGAGCCGCCCAACTGTGCGGTTTTGCGTCCCTTTCGGAATGTCACGACGCTGACAGGTGATTGTCGACTTTGTGCCGAAACATTTCGCGTCCGTGTAGCGAGGGTGTGTGTGCCGCCGTGCCGGGGCCGGATGCTGCTTGAAATGGCGGGTCCGGGCAGTAAAACTGGAGATCGTGCGGTGAGCACCGCGTTTCAATGAGTGATCCTGCGAACAAGACCGCGTCTGTCGCCGGCGAGAAGGGCGTACCCCCTGTTCCCCTTACCCTGGAGGGCTGGAGCATCCTCCACCAGATGTTCCGCATTCGCTGGCCTGAGTGGAACGCGGCGGCTCCGGCGGCGCGAAGGAATGCCACGGACGAAGCGGTTTCCGCACTGAAGTCCATGGAGAACACCGCCGGTGGCCGCACCGGGCTGACCTCGCTCCTGGGCCACAAGGGCGACCTCATGCTCATCCACTTCCGCGACTCGATGGACGCCTTGAACGAGGCCGAGTTGGCGCTGGCCCAGCTCAAGCTGGCGCCGTTCCTCGAGCCCACCACCTCCTACCTCTCGGTGGTGGAGCTGGGCCTCTACAGCGCCTCGGGCCAGCTCTACCGTTCCCTCCAGGAGAAGGGCGTGGCCCCCGACACGCCGGAGTGGAAGGAGCAGGTGGCGGCCTATCTGGTCCAGGCGCGGAAGACCATGGAGGGCCGCCTCCGGCCCGACATCCCCGCCCGGCGCTACGTCTGCTTCTATCCCATGGACAAGAAGCGCGGCGAGGCCAAGAACTGGTATGATGCGCCCTTCGCCGAGCGCCAACGCATGATGGCGGACCACGGCTTCATCGGCCGGCGCTACGCCGGCCAGGTGACCCAGATCATCTCGGGCTCCATCGGCTTCGACGACTGGGAGTGGGGCGTGGACCTCTTCGCCGACGACCCCGTTGTGTTCAAGAAGCTGGTCTACGAGATGCGCTTCGACGAGGCCAGTGCCCTCTACGGCCTGTTCGGCCCTTTCTATCTGGGGCTTCAGTTCCGGGCGGAGGAGTTGGGAACGTTGCTGGAGGGACGGACGCCCGGGTTCGGGACGGGATCTGCCAAATAGGCTCAGCCTTTCCTTTGACAACGGATTCCGAATCGGTTAGTCATTAACTCTGCAAGCGTCGTTGGGGATCGTCACTTTCCTGTGTCGGGTCCTCCGTCGGAATACAATAGCCTGTAGTGGCCTTGGAGTAGCTGCCCGGGCCTGGGCGAATACGCGGAACATCAACACACCCTGATGATGCTTGCAAGGACCCGACTACCCCGTCCCCGGGTATTCGGTGGTCCGCCAAGTTTGCGTACTTCTTTGCAAGGAGGTGTGCAATGGCAGGGCATCAGGGTGTCGCCATCGCCTTCATTTGTCTCTTCCTTCTCGGCCTTGGCCAGGTCCGGGCAGTGGCCGGTGATACGGCGCGTTCGTCGCCGATCAACGACAAGAGCGCTGCGAAGCCCGCTCCCGAAGGCGCTGGCATCCAGACGCCAGCTCGCGTGTTGTCCGTGACCGACGGCGACGCCGTAAAGGTCAACGCGCTCATGTGGCCCGGTCTCACCTGGAAGGGAAGCGTCCGTGTCGAGGGGGTGGATACTCCGGAACTAGGCGGTCGCGCCAAGTGCGAAGCCGAGAAGCGGAGGGCCGAGGCGGCACGTGACTTTGTCAAGGAACGGGTCGGCAAACGGGTAACATTGGTGAACGTCAAGAATGACAAGTACGCCGGGCGCGTCGTGGCGCGCATTAAACTGGCCGATGGGACCGACTTGACGGAACTCCTGATTCAGGCCAAGCACGGACGGCCCTACAACGGAGGACGACGGCGCGGATGGTGTGGTCAGCAAGGGAGCTGATGCGTGTGTTCGTGGGTAATTTCGCCATGTAGTAGTTGGTCGATGTTGTGAATCTTGACGTTCCACGGTCGCTGTCGTAGATCTTCTCGTGAGACGCAATCTTGTATTGCCCTCTTTCCGAGGCCCGCGCTCCGGCGCGGGCTTTCGCGTATCTGGACATCAGGATGGACTGCGTCAAAACTCGATCCCGATCTCCCTGGAACTCGCCAGGTCGAAGATCCGGCTGGCAATCGCGATATCCGCCACTCCCTGTCCCGCGTTGTTCTTGAACAGCGTGATCTGTTCCGCCGAAGTGCGGCCCGGGACCCGCCCGGTCAGCAGGTCGCTCAGGTCCCCGACCTGCTCCCACCGCAGGATCCCTTTCTCCACCGGCTCGTAGAAGTCCCCCTGCTGGTCCTGGATGGCCTGTTCGCGGGAGTTGGCGACGATGACGTCGGCGCGTTGCACGGTGGTGTCGTCGATCTCGCGGCGCCGTTGCTTGATGAGACCGGCGTTCATGAGGCCGACGTTGCCGCCGACGATGGAGGTGACGTGCATGCCGGGCTCGAGCCAGTCGCCGTCGAATACCGGGACGTTGGAGTTGGTGGCGGTGAGCACCACGTCGGCGCCGTGGATGGCTTCGCGGGGACTGTCCGCCGGGACGATCTCGCACGGCACCAGCGGCTGCATCTCCTCGCAAAAGGCGGCGCGGCTCTCGGGGGTGCGGCAGAAGAGCTGCACCCGCTTGAAGGGACGGATGGCGGCGAAGGCCAGGAGGTGGTACTTGGCTTCGGCGCCGGCGCCGAGGAGGGCGAGCACGGCGGCGTCTTCCCGCGCCAGGTGGCGGGTGCCCACGGCGCTCGTGGCGGAAGTGCGCAGTTGCGTGGCGCGGGTGGCGGGCACGCCCGCGACCCCGAAGCGGCCCACCAGCACGCCTTTCAGGGAGGAGTCCTTGGTGTCGAAGAGCACCACGCACGGGCGCCCGGCGTGGTCGTAGGTCTGGTTCTCGCCGGACGCGGCCACGAACTCCGAATGGGCCAGCACGCCGATGCCACCCAGGCTGGGGACGCCGCCGGGATGCACGCTCACCCGCGCGCCTTTCCGGGTCATGACCCTGCGGCGCGGGGCGTTGAGCTCCGCGTTGTCCCCCAACTCCCGGAAGCCCGCCTCCACGGCGTCGATGGCTTCCTCCATGGTGATGACTTCGGCCGCGTCCTCGGCCCGGATCAGTAGCGCCACGTCGTTCCAGTCCTTTCAGGGGTTGCCGCGCGTGGACGCGCGGGTCCAGGTCGCGGGTAGGGGCGACCGGCCGGTCGCCCCTACGGGAGATCAGCCGGTCACGGATTCTACGGGGCGGAGGTTCCGGCCGCCGCGGCCGGGACCGTGCGGGAAATGGCCCTTTCGTCGATGGGGTAGTGGATGATGGCGGCCGCGACGCCAAGGCCGACGGCGGTCCACCAGACGATGTCGTAGGAGCCGGTGTAGTCGAACAGCACGCCGCCGAGCCAGATGCCGATGAAGCTGCCGATCTGGTGATCCAGGAAGACGATGCCGTAGAGCATGGCCATGTAGCGGGTGCCGAAGACCTGCGCGACGATGCCGCTGGTGAGCGGGATGGTGCTCAGGAAGAGCAGCCCCATGACCGACGAGAACACGATCACGCTGGTGTCGGTCATCGGGAACAGGAAGAACCCCGTCATGACCACCGCGCGCATGAAGTAGATGAAGCTCAGCAGGTTCTTCTTGCTGTAGCGGTTGCCCAGGGCGCCGGCCGCCAGGCAGCCGAAGACGTTGAAGAACCCCAGGAGCGAGATGGCGGTGGCGCCGAGCCCGGGGGACAGCCCGTTGTCCACCAGGAGCGCGGGCAGGTGCTGGGCAATGAACAGGGTCTGGAACCCGCACACGAAGAACCCCGCGGTCAGCAGCAGGTAGCCCGAGTGGCGCCGGGCTTCGCCCAGGGCCTGCCACAGGGTCTGGTCGCGCTGCACCGCGGCGGTCGTGTTCTCGGCCAGCGCCGCCGACAGCGGGACGATGAGGCCGGCCACCAGCGCCAGCAGCACCAGGGTCTCGACCCAGCCGTGGGACGACAGGAACACCTGGGTGAACGGCACCACCAGGAACTGCCCGGACGAGCCGCCGGCGCTGCCGATGCCGAGGTAGAGGCCGCGCCACTTGGCCGGCGCGCTGCGGCCGATGACGGCGAGCACGAGCGAAAAGCTGGTGCCGCTCATGGCCACTCCCGTGAGCAGGGCGGTGCTCAGGGTCATGCTCAACGGGTCCGTGGACACGGACATGAGATAGAGTCCGGCCATGTAGGCGACGGCGCTCAGGGCCACCACCTTGGCCGAGCCGTAACGGTCGGCGAGGCCTCCGAGGAACGGCTGCGCCAGGCCCCAGATGAGGCTCTGGAGCGCCACGGCCAGGGAGAAGACGCCGCGGGGCCAGCCCAGCGTGTCGCTGATGGGGGTGAGGAACAGGCCGTAGGTCTGGCGGATGCCGAAGGACAGCAGCATCACCAGGGTGCCGCAGATGAGCACCACGACCGGGGTGCGCCAGGAACGTTGCATGGGTGTGATGAGTCATAGAGGGTGCGGGGGTTCCGGGTCAAGCGCGGCGGACCCGCCCCCTCCCCCTGGATTTGTTCCGGGACGACGGCATTCCGGGTGTCCGGGCTCTTGGGGGCGGGGGTGACAAGGTCGCCGGCATCGTGCATAAAACTCGACAGTACGGGGGAGCGCTACGGGCGGGTTCCTTTGACGTTCGCCACGGGATTCTTTTCACGGGGAGGTAAGGCGATGGTTTTCAGGATCGGCACGGCGGATGAGGGCGGCACGTTCGACACCCAGGGCGCGGCCGTGGCCCGGGTGTTCAACGAGTCCCGCCCGCCTGAGGAACACTGCGAGCTCACCCGCAGCTTCGCGAGCATCGACAACGCCAACCGGCTCGACCGGGGCGAGATCGAGTTCGGCTTCATGGCGTCCAACTGGGCGCCGCGGGCGGCCCGGGGGACGGCGCCCTTCGACCACCCCATCGGCCTGCGCATGGTCTCGCCGGCCAACGCCGGCCCGATCTTCTTCATCGCCCTGGCGGACTCGCCCGTCGGGAACATCGCCGATCTCGCCGGCAAGCGGGTGGCGGTGGGGGCTCGCGACAGCGGCATGACCCAGCACGTCCACACCATCTGCGACGCGCTGGGCATTCCCTTCTCGGACTTCGACCCGGTCTACATGACCTTCCCGGAGGGAGCCGACGCCCTGGTGGCGGGGGAGGTGGACGTCCAGTTCCAGTGCCCGATCCCCAATGCCGTGATGACCGACCTGAGCCAACGAGCCCGGGTCAAGGTGGTCCCGTACCGCGAGGAGCAGATCGAGGACGTGCTCTCCAAGGTCCCGTTCTACCGGCGCGTGGTCATGCGCCGGCGCGCCTTCCGCGGCGTGGACGAAGACATCCCCCAGCTCGCGGTGCTCAACGTCCTGGTGAGCCACGAGCGGGTGGACGAGGACCTCGTGTGCGAGTTCGCCTCCACGCTGGTGCGGAACGCCGAAGCGCTGGCCCGGATCAATCCCCTGTTCGACGGACTGGCCGAGCTTTACGAACCGCTTCGGACCCGTGGCGCCGCGGCGCTGGAGCTGGACGGGGTGCCGCTGCATCCCGGAGCGGTGAGGGCTTACCGGGACGCGGGCTATCTTTAATGGGGGGTGATGGGGTGCCGGACGCGGCCTCGGAGCCGGAGAGGTTCCATGAAAAATCCCATTGACGCGGCGGATCGCCTCAAATCACGAGCCGAGGACGACAGCGACTTTCGCGAAAGACTCCTGGCCAAGCCCAGAGAGACCATCGAACAGGAGCTCGGCGTGACGCTGGCCCAGGACCATGAGATCCACGTGCACGAGGAAACCTATGGCGTGACGCACTTGGTGCTTCCGCCGCGCGGCAAATTCACCGCGGCCGAACGGGAGGAGGCGAGAGCCGGCGCGACATCGCTCGAATTCCTGCGCAAGACCATGTACAATCCCGCGCCGCCCGCGCGGCCCCCGGCCCCTGAACGGCCGCGGGCTCGAGAGGCTGCCGCGACCCCGGAGGCGCTGGCTAGCGCGGGCAGGGAAAGCATCCGCCGCGGTCTCGCCTTCCTGGAGTCCACCCTCGACGAACAGGGGGCCTGGCACTGCGTCCGGTTCAATACGGCCGACCCGAATGTTCCGCGGCATTTCGAAAGGCCTCCCTTTGTGTCGGCCCTCTGCGCGCTCGCCCTGGAGAGCAGCGATGAAGCGCGCGCCAGGGCCATGTGCGCCGCCGCCAGGGCGTATCTGGTCAAGACCATCGAGCACCCCGGACTGTGGCGCTACTACCGCCACCTGCCCCAGGATCTCGACAGCACCTCCCTCTGCTCGCTTGTCATCGGGACTCACCCCTGGATCGCGCTGGGAAGGAACGTTCCGCGGATACTGGCGAACCGCGACCGGGAAGGCCGTTTCAGGACCTGGATGCTGGAGGAGGACGAACCCAATGTGGTTGCGACCTTTCGCATCGAGGCAGACCCGGTGGTCAACGCCAACGTCATCGCTTACCTGGGCGACCACGCCGAGACCAAGGCCGCCCAACGCTGGCTGGAATCGTTGATTGCCGAGGGAAACCTGGAGGGCTCGTCCAAGTGGTATCCCGACACGGTCGCCATCTACTACGCCGCAACCCGCGCCATGATCCACGCGCGGCCCGCCCTCGATGGCCTGCGCCCGATACTCGCGGACCGCATCCTGGGCCTGCGCGACGACAACGGAGAGTTCGGCGAGGTCCTCCGGACGGCCCAGGCCGTGTCGGCGCTCTACAACATCGGCAGCCTCGAGCGCATCAACGCGAAGCGCCAGGTGGAAAGGTTCATCGGTGTGCAAAGCGAGGACGGTAGCTGGCCGGAGCTTCTCGCGTTCGGCGATCAATCGTCGAAGTGGGGCACGTTCGGCCAGATAGGGCACGGCTCCGAAGCCGTGACCTCCGCGTTCTGCATCGAGGCGCTGGAGCGTCTCGTGGAGGTTCTGAGGGGCTGACGTGTATATTCAAGAGTCGGGTCCTACCCTCCGTGTTTGTGGGTGAAAGTATCCACTGATAAAATCGGATCGTTACCGGGGAGGCAAGGTCCGTTATGCCGCAGGATACAGCCGTAGGTAGTGGCTTGGGTCCGGACAAGGCTGACATCTCGCGGCAGATCGAGCCGTCGCTCCGCAACGCCCTCCCGCATTACCTGCCCTTGGGCATTTTCCCGTTGCTTCTTGCCGCCGTGATGTATGGCGGCTGGTGGCTCTTGCCGCCGTTTCTCTTCATGAGCGTCGTGGGGCCGCTGGATCGGGCGCTCGGTCCCGACGGCCGCAACATGGACCCGGAGAACACGCCGGAACGGCGGCTGCTCTGGCACAATCTGCCCGTCTGGACCTGGGCGTTCGTGTGGCCGCCGACGCTCATCTTCGGCATGTGGCAGATCCTTGTCGCGAATCAGTTCGCGATCTGGGAAGCCGTGATCCTGGTGATCCTTCTGACCATGGAAGCGCAGGCCGTGTTCGTGGTCGGTCACGAGCTGATACACCGGCGCTCTGCCTGGGAACGGCGCCTCGGGGAATTCCTGCTGGCCTCGGCCTCGTATCCGCAGTATTCGACCGAGCATGTCTACATCCACCATGCCAAGGTCGGCACGCCGCTCGACGTGGGCTCGGCTCCCAAGGGGGAGAGTTTCTGGAGATATTTCCCCAGGGAGATCGCAAGCAACATCACCAACTCCTGGGAATTCGCCGGCGAGCGCCTGGCCCGGCGCGGTCTGCCGCGGTGGCATTACAGCAATCAGTTCTGGCGCTACGGCATCGCTCTCCTGTTCTGGTACGGGCTGGTGTGGTGGATGAGCGGGATCCTGGCGGTGCTGGTCTTTGTCTTTCTCGGACTGAGCTGTGTCTTCTCGATGAAGATCAGCAACTACTTCCAGCACTACGGTCTGCGCCGGGTGCGTCAGCCGAACGGCCGTTGGGAAAAGGTGATGCCGCGCCATTCCTGGAACGCGGACTGGAAGTACAGCAACTGGATGTTCTTCAACATGCAGCGCCATGCGGACCATCACGCGGCGGCGGCGCGCCACTACCCGCTGCTCCAGGTTCGCGACGCCGATGAAGCGCCGGTGTTGCCGGGAACCTACGCCGACATGATGAACATCGTGCTGCGGCCGAAGCGCTGGTTCGAGAAGATGGATCCGTTGGTGGACCAATGGCGCGCGCATTTCTATCCGGAGATCGATGACTGGAGCGCCTACGACAGCCCGATTGCCGCGGCGCGGCCGGAAGCCTTCGAGGCCATCGTCGAAATCTTCGGCGCCGCCCCGCGGCTCGCCAAATGGATCGAACGCAACCCGGAACTTCTGGACAGCCTGCAGGACCGGGAATTCACCGACCTCGACCTGCCCAAGGGCTTCGGGCCTGATCGGGAAACCGAGGCGATCGCGCGGCGCGGCCTTGCGCGACTCTATTGGACGGTTGAGATGGGTGTTCAGGAGATGAAGGACCTGATCGCCGAAATCCCCACGGCGGATGCCCGGGAAACCGCGGAGATCGTGCGCAACTGGTCCAACGACAAGGCGTTTCAGATCGCCATGCACGTGGTGCGCGGAAACCTGTCGCCGGGCGAGGCCAGGACCGCGCTGTCCAATCTCGCCGAAGCGTCGATCGCGACGTTGCTTGGCGCCGTGGTGGCGGACGTGGTCGAGCGGTCGGGACCGCTCGGCGCGGGCGGGGTCGCGGCGATATTCCTGGGCGATCTCGCCAGCAGGGAGGCTTATCCCGGCGTTGCCGTCGAGATGCTGTTCGTTCATGACGGTGGCGGGGTGGGCGAAAACGAACGGCTGTGCCGGCGGTTCCGGGAGACCCTGACCGATCTGGCGCGGGACAGCCTGTTGTTTTCTCCGATCGCGCCCGTCGCGGATTCCCTGCTCGCGCTACCGCTCGCGGAACTGGCCGGGCATGGCCGGGACCCTGCTTCCCGCGCGATTCCCGTGCTCACCCGGGCGCGCTGCGTGTTCGAGTGCGGCGACTCCGACATGGGGCGCCGCTTCGACGAAGCACGGCGCAAAGCCTTGGCCGAACGCGGGGCGAACGAGTCCCTGATGGGCAAGCTGCACGAGCCGCGGGAAGACGCCGCCGAAACCGGCGTGTCGACCTACGCTCATATGCGCGGCGGGCTGGATGATGTGGAGAGGGCCGCGCGCTTCCTTCAGTTGACGAACGCCGGCGCCGGCCTCGACGATCCGGCCCCGCCCGCCGCGGCGGTGCTTCGTAGCGCTGGCGCGGAGCCGCTGGCGCGGGCCGCGTCCCTGTGGCGGGACCTGCAGGGCATCACGCGCCTCATCGGCGAAGAGGGGTTCGACGCGGCCGCGTCAACCCCGAGGGCCCGGTCTCTCGTCGCGAGCGCTTGCGGACACGAGGATTTTGAAGCGCTCGCGGCGGCGGTCGCCGAAACCGCGTCCCGCGCCGCCGCCGGGATCGATGCCCTTTCTTTCCGCGCATGAAGGTGCGTCATCGACGCTTGGCCGAGAATTCGAATGGCGCCCTTCGACTTCGCTCCGCTACGCTCAGGACGAACGGTTGTGATGGCCTTTTCGCCGTTCGTCCTGAGCGTAGCGACGCGTAGTGTCGCGAAGTCGAAGGACAGTGCGATGACTCGGACAGACTCTTAGCCGATCTGGCGCGGAGAACTCGGATGCCGGTGCAGACGGACTCGAATCCCCGGCGCGGAATCCTGCTCAAGACGACCCCCGCGGACGAGGGTCTCGTCAAGCTTGCCGTGCTGACCCCGCACCTGCAATTCCACGATATCGGCGAACACGAGACGCTGCTGGTCTCCGAGTCGTTCAATACCCTGCTGCACGGCAAGCTGCACCACGATTTGCTGCCGCTGCTCGATGGCCGGCGCGCGCTTGACGAGATTGTCGCGGCGCTCGACGGCGCCCATGCCGGCGCGGATGTTCTCGCGGCCATTGCGGCGCTCTCCGCCAAGGGCTACGTCGTTTCCGCCGATCACGGCATGGACCGGGGCCGGGCGGCCTACTGGTCGTCTCTCGGTGCATCGCCGCGCTGGGCCGAACAACGGCTGGCGCGGTCGCACGTGGCGGTGGAAGGTGACGACGGCCGGTTCAACCGCCACCTGGAGGAATGCGGCGCCCGCGTGGGGTCCGGCGACCCCAAGCTCACCGTCGTCGTCTGCGACGATTATCTCGCCCCACCCCTCGCGGAGGTGAATCGGCGCCGGCTCTTGACGCAAGCGCCGTGGACGCTGGTGCGGCCGCGGGGCATGGAGGCGCTGTTCGGTCCCGTCTTTCCCGCCGACAGGCAAGGACCCTGCTGGGACTGCCTGGCGTACCGCTTGCGCAACCACCAGGAGGTCCACGGCTTTCTGCGCAACGTTGCCGGCGAGGAGGCTGCCTTCAAGCCGTTCGCGGCCCAGCCCGCGGTGCTGGACGCGCTGTACGGGCTGATGGCGGCGGAGATCGTCAAGTGGCTGGTGCTGGATGAGGCCGCGCCGGTTCACCGGCACGCCATCGCGATGAACGTCGGCACCTTCGAGAGTTCGCGGCATCGTGTCATGCGCCGGCCGCAGTGCCTGGCCTGCGGCGACGAGGCGCTGTATCGTCCGGATCGGCCGCCCGTTCCGCTGCGTCTGAATGCGAGTCCCAAGGCCCACCGCAACAGCGGCGGCGCGCGCACCGTGGCGCCTGAAGTCACCCTGGCGCGGTACCGCCACCTGGTGAGCCGGATCAGCGGCGTCGTGACCTGGCTCTCGCGCACCACCGACGAGGCCGATACCTGGCTGCATGTCTATTGGGCCGGGAGCAATCTCGGCATGAGAAGCCGGAGCCTGAGTTCGCTCAGGCGCAGCCTGCGCAGCAAGAGCGCCGGCAAGGGCAGCACGCGGGAACAATCCGAGG
>JAPPNE010000004.1 GCA_028818775.1 Deltaproteobacteria bacterium
GGGCGCCCTCCCAGGCCGCCCGATCTCGCCCCCGCCCACCGCCGGACTCTCGCTCATCGCCCCGCTGGAGCACCGGGGCGGGTCGCCCGACGGGTTGCGAGGCAAGGCGGGAGCCGGCGCCCGTTCGGTTATCCCGATTGCCCGCTTCCCGCCGAATCGGGTAGGTTGGAGTTCTCTCAGGAGCTTAGCAATGGCGGCCAAAGGAAAGGCGAAACACTAGAGGAGGTTCGCACCATGAAAATACTTGTGATTACCAATCGTATCATCGTAACCAACGCTGAAGGCAGGGCGCAATTCGGTAACGATGTAAACGAACAAGGACCACATAAGCTCAGCTTGGTATTGGTGGAGAAGAACGCAAGTGGCTGGGAAGTGGAGGGCAGCTGTAGTGACAGCCTTCCCTTGGCCTTCGCAGCGTATCTTCAAAAGCTAAAGGATAAAAACAAAGATTGCGTCTTCCATATCCATGGATTTCACAAGACTTTCGAGGAAAGCATTGAACAGGCCCATGTAATATCGGATTTGTACAAGGTCGGTGTGATTGTCTTTTCCTGGCCGTCGCAACCAGCCGTGTGGATTGGTGGCCAATACCGCCGAGCGAGGCGTGTAGCTTCTATCTCAGTTGCAGCGCTCGACAAGATTCTTGAGAATCTCTGTTCGATTGCCGGGAATTATCAAGAGATCTCCATGAACTTGTTGGCACACAGTCTCGGAAGCTACATGCTTGAGAAATACATCCGCAATCCAATTTCTCAGAGAGAAACACGGCTGTTTGACAACATTGTGTTGAACGCACCGGATGTAAACCGCAAAGGCCATCGGCAATGGATTAACAAGTTGAAAAACGCAAAACAGGTCTACGCAACAATCAATGATGATGACGATATTCTTACGTGGTCGCGTGCGTTGAATCCAGACCGTCTCGGCAGTACGAACGAAAGACCGAGATCAAAGTCTAAACGCCTTGTCTGCTTCGATCTGTCAGGTGGTAGGGGCGTGGGCGACAAGCATGAGCATTTCGGCGAGACGGCGACGGCCAACGGTGCAGTGAAAAGGTTTTTTGGTAGAGTCTTGCACGGAAAAAGAGGGTTCCCTTGCAAGGGTACGACCTTCGACCCTTATGCCAGAGCCTATGTCTTGGATCAACGGGAGGAGGAAGAAGACGAATACAATACGGAATAGAGGTATGAACCGCCCCGGGTTTACCGGAGACTCTATACTTTGAGAGGATGGGGTCATGAACAAGTCAACGAGGTATTCTCCGGAGGTCCGAGAGAGGGCGGTACGGATGGTGATGGAGCACCGGGCGGGATCGCAGTGGGCGGCGATCGTGTCGGTGGCGTCGAAGCTTGGCTGCACAGCGGAGACGTTGCGCAAGTGGGTGCGCCAGGCGGAGCGCGAAGCGGGTGAGCGCCCGGGGCAGAAGAGCGAAGGGGGTGAGCGGCTCAAGGCACTGGAACGGGAGAACCGGGAGCTACGTCGTGCGAACGAGATATCGCGCAAGGCGGCGGCTTTTTTCGCCCAGGCGGAGCTCGACCGCCGCGGGACGTAATGGTGTCGTTCATCGACGCGCACCGAGGGGCATACGGGGTCGAGCCGATCTGCAAGGAGTTGCCGATCGCCCCCTCGACCTACTACGAGTCCAAGGCGCGAGAGGCCGGTCGTGCTCGTTGGCCGGCGCGAACACGGCGTGACACGGAGTTGCGGACGGAGATCAAGCGGGTGTGGGATGAGAACTTCGGGGTGTACGGAGTGCGCAAGGTGTGGCGTGCGCTTAACCGGGAGGGCCTTGCGGTGGCTCGATGCACGGTGGCGCGGCTGATGGGCGAGCAGGGACTTCGTGGCGTGGTCCGGGGTCGGAGGTCGAAGACGACGGTGGCAGCGAACGGGCTCGCACGGCCCGCGGACCGAGTGAGCCGGGTGTTCGAGGCGAGCCGGCCGAATGCGTTGTGGGTGGCGGATCTCACCTACGTGGCGACCTGGCGTGGGTTCGTCTACGTCGCCTTTGTCGTTGATGCCTACGCCCGGCGTATCGTGGGCTGGCGCGTCTCGGAGTCATTGCACACAGACCTTGCCCTGGACGCCCTCGAGCAGGCGCTCTATGACCGCACGGTGGGCGCTGAGGGCGCTCTGGTGCACCACAGCGACCGTGGCGCCCAGTACCTGTCGATCCGCTACACCGAGCGCTTGGCTGAGGCCGGGGTTGAGCCGTCGGTGGGTCGCGTCGGGGATTCCTACGACAATGCCCTGGCCGAGTCCATCGTCGGCTTGTACAAGACCGAGGTGATTCGTCAGCGTGGCCTCTGGCGTCACCTCGAAGCGGTCGAGTTCGCCACCCTCGATTGGGTCGATTGGTTCAACCACCGCCGACTCCTGGAAGGGATCGGCTACGTGCCGCCGGCTGAACTCGAACAGGCCTACTATCAGCAGTACCGGGAGTCAGCCATGGTGGCCTGACTCAAACAATTCCGTCTCCGGTAAACCCGGGGCGGTTCAGTATATGCGGATTGTAGAGATAGGGTGGATAGGGTATTCACCTGAAACTAGCCGCCCGTGGGTGGGAGTATTCAAAGCAGCTTTTCCATTTTGTGCTCCTTGATAGGTCCTCTACAAACAGTCTACGTCGTCTGCCGAGATCGGAGAAACCGCGGGCGGGACGCGAAACCGTGGACGCCGCTCTCCTGCGCTAGCGTTACGAGGTGAGCAGGGAGAAAGGGGAGACGAAATGGCCACGGACCTGAAGGTCAGCCGGTGAGATTGTCGTCCTAGGCGAGCCAGGGCTTTAGTTGCCGCGATCACCGGATACTTTCAGTCACACTGCCACTCGATGGAGCAGCCCGGTTCGCGCCGGGCATGTTGTCGCCGCCCGCCGCACTGCGCTCCTCGTTGGGGACTTCGGCACGCACCAACGGGATCTGGATTAAATCCCCAACCGCAGTTCCCATCTCCTCGCCATCATACGCCGACGCCTCCCCATCGACTGGGCCCATCGCTACAACACCGTCCCCGTTCTGATCGAGACCTTCGTCGAACTTCTCACTACACCGGCGTCGTCTACTGATCTCCGGGTCGGACCCTTGTCGGAATCACCCCGGGCTTCGGCTGCTACGACACGCTTAAAGCTGTACGCCAAACCGAGGATGGTCGTCTGGCTGCGCCTCCTCACCAAGCACTGGCACGGTACCCTGAACTGGTGATATCCTCCAGCCCGTATCCGATCAGGGTCACACGCTGTCTCCACGGGCGGACGGATTTGGGATTACGGCGGAACGTCCATGCGTCCATGCACAGAGCGACACAGCCGCGCTGCAGCGCGCACGGACAAGAATGAATCCGCTTACAGTATGCTTACGGTAATGGCAATCCGACTTGGCGCTCTGTAGTATTGATTCTAAATTAACGCCATGATATCAACCATTTATGAGTGATTCACAAGGTCGGTATCTAGTTGGCGTGGATGTTGGCGGCACCTTCATCGACTTCGCCCTCTGCGACGCGGCCGGCGAAATGGCGGTGCACAAGGTTCCAGCCGAGCCGACCGATCTTGCCGGCTCCATCATGCGCGGCATCGGGGATCTGGCGGCGCAGCATGGCACCGACGTGGCCGCTTTCCTGGGACGCACGGATCTGGTGGTCCACGGCACCACCGTGGCCACCAATGCTGTCCTCACCGGCACCGGCTGCCGCACCGGCCTGCTGACCACCAAGGGCACTCGCGACGCCCTCGAGATGCGCAGGGGGATCAAGGAGGAGCCTCTCGACAACAAGTACGAAGCTCCGCCCCCGCTGGTGCCGCGCTACCTGAGGCTGCCCGTCGACGAGCGGGTGGACTGGAACGGGGACGTCCTCTCGGAGCTGGACACCGGTTTAGTGGAGGAAGCCGCCGGGACGCTGAAGGCGCACGGGGTCGAGGCCGTGGCCGTGTGTCTCATGCACGCCTACGCCAACGACGCGCACGAGCAGGCAGTCGCGGCGCGGCTGCGCGAAACGCTGCCGGGCGTGTACCTGACCGTCTCGTCGGAGTTGCTGCCTCGCATGGGCTACTACAGCCGCGTAAGCACTGCGGTGCTGAACAGCTACGTGGGGCCGCTGTTGAAATCGTACCTGTTGGCGCTCGCCGGGCGCCTCGCGGACGCGGGATTCGCCGGGCAATTGCTCGTCATGAACTCCGCGGCCGGGCTCATGACGCCGGACGCGATCATGCCGCGGGCCGCGGCCGCGCTCCTGTCCGGCCCGGCGGCCGCGCCCGTGGCCGCAAGAGTGTACGCCGGCGCTGCGGGAGCCTCCCACTGCGCGGTCATCGACATGGGCGGCACCAGCCTGGACATCTCGCTGGCGTCGGGCGGCGAGCCCCGGGAAGTGACCGACGGGCGCGTGGGACGCTATGCCACGGCGCTCCCGATGATCGACATCCGCACCCTCGGCGCGGGCGGCGGCAGCATCGCCCGGGTCGACGCGGGCGGAGGACTCCAGGTAGGCCCCCGGAGCGCGGGGGCGGCGCCCGGGCCGGCATGCTACGGCAAGGGCGGGACGCTGCCCACCTGCACGGACGTGGACCTGCTCCTGGGCTACCTCGACCCGGACTACTTTCTCGGCGGCCGCATGCGGCTCTCGCGGGAGGCCGCGGAGCGGGCCGTCCGGGAACACCTGGCGGAGCCTCTGGCCATATCCCTGGAGGCGGCCGCGGTGGGCGCTTTCGAAGTCGTCAACGCCGGCATGGCGGCCGGGATCCGCGACATGATCGTGGACCACGGCCTCGATCCCGAGGCCATGCCCATGGTCGTGGGCGGCGGCGCCGGGCCGGTGCACGCGGCCGCGGTGGCCGTGGAACTGGGCGTTCGGGAGGTGATCGTGCCGCGTCAGTCCGGCGTCCTGTGCGCCGTGGGCATGCTGTTCGCCGACCTCAAGCACGACCTGGTGCGCAGCTACTTCGCGTCCGGCGAGCAACTGGACCCGGAACGCTGGCGGGCGCTGTTCGCCGCCATGGCGGAGGAGGGACGCCGCACGCTGGTGTCGGAGGGAGCGCGCCCGGAGGAGGTGCAAGTGCGGTACTCGGCCGACCTCCGTTACCTGCGCCAGATCCACGAGCTCAACCTGCCCGTGGACGCCGGTCTCGCCGGTTGTCTGCGGATCGACGAACTGCACGCGCGCTTTGACGCACTGCACGATCGGCTGTTCGGCTACGCTCTTCCGGAAGAAGTGCTGGAGGTGGTCAACCTGCGCGTCCGCTGCGTCGCCCGCGGATCTCCGCCGGATCTTCCGCGAGTGCGGACGGCCGGGACCGCGATGCCTGCGCCCGCCGGTGCGCGGCGGGCCTACTGCCCGGGGAAGATGGACTTCCGGGAGTTTTCGGTGTACCGGGGAGACCTCATGGGCGGCGGTTGCCGGCTGGAGGGGCCGGCCATCGTGGAGCTGGCGCAGACGACCCTCGTCGTGCCGTCGGCGTTCGACGTACGCCTGGACGAAGTTGGGAGCTTCGTCCTGACCCGGCAGAAGGGACGTTGACCATGGCCCTCGACCTCGACCAGTCGGCCCGGACGGTGGTTTTCCAACGGCGGGTCAAGTCCCTCACCCACGAGATGGCGCAGGCGCTGTACCGCAGCAGCCGCTCGCCGCTGATCAACAACGGCGACTTCGCGCTGGGTTTCCTGGATTCCCGGGGCCGGATGCTGGAGCAGGACGAGCACCTGCCGCTCATAGCCTTCTCGCTGTATCCGGGCTGCGGCTACCTGATGGACTTCTTCGGGGACGACATTCATGACGGCGATGTGTTCATCCACAACGACGTCTGGTGCGCCAACCTGCAGCACGCGGACGTGGGATTCTACAAGCCCGTGTTCGCGGACGGCAGGCTGGCGGCGTGGACCGCGTGCCGGGGCCACTGGGCGGACATCGGCGGGGCGGTCAAGGGGACCTGCAACCCCGAGGCGGTGGAGGTGCACCAGGAGGCGCTGCGCATCCCGCCGGTCAAGCTGTGGGAGAAGGGCCGGCTCCGGCGCGACGTGTGGGAGCTGATCTTCGCCAACGTCCGCCTGCGCGAGATCGTCGAGGCCGATGCCCGGGCGCAACTGGGGAGCTGCAACCTGGGAGAGAAACGCCTGCTCGCCCTGATGGAATCGGACCGGGCCGGAGCCTTTGCCGCCAACGTCGAGCGCCTCTACGACATGACCGAGCGCCGGGTGCGGGCCGAGATCGCGGCCCTGCCCGACGGCGAGTACTTCGGCGAGAGCACCATTTACCAGGACGAGCCCGGCCGGCCCTCGACCTCCCGGATCGCCGTAAGGGTGACCATCCGGGGGGACGCCGTCGCCTTCGACTACTCGGGCACGGATCCACAGACCCCGACCTTCACCAACGCGTCCCTGACCTCCACGACGGCGGCGACCCTGACCACGCTGCTCTACCTGCTGAGCCCCGAGGTGCTGCACAACCACGGGCTCGTGCGCGCCGTCGAAATCCATGCCCCCGAGGGATCGATCCTCAATGCAAGCTATCCGGCGGCCACGTTCATGGGTAACAAGCTGTGCCAGCACACCGGCGAGGCCATCATGCTGGCGCTGCGCGAAGCCCTTCCCGACCGCATCACCGCGCCATGGGGCCGGCGCCTGTCCTACCGTATGACCGGGAAGGACCCACGCAACGGACGCGGTTTCCATGACATCTTCTTCCTCACCTACGAGGGAGGCGGCGCCACCCACGGGGTGGACGGCTACAACCAGCCGCGGGGGCAACGTGCTTGCCCAGGACTACGAGGCGTTTGAAGTGCAGAACCCGGTGCACCTCGTGGAACACGAGTACGTCACCGACTCCGCCGGTCCGGGGCGGTGGCGCGGCGGGCTGGGGACCCGTACCCGCGTGCGCTACTACGGCGAGGAGACCAGCGGCTCCACCCACGGCGACGGCACCATGGA
Organism: Deltaproteobacteria bacterium; assembly: GCA_028818775.1. Taxonomy (NCBI): domain Bacteria; kingdom Pseudomonadati; phylum Myxococcota; class Myxococcia; species Deltaproteobacteria bacterium. The sequence continues at coordinate 6,912 of JAPPNE010000004.1, forward strand.
ACCGTCGCCGGGCGTGCTGGGGGGCGGCGGCGGGACGTTGAACCGGGTGGAGTTCCAGTTCCCCCATGGCGAGCGCCGCGGCGCCCACGCCATGGAGATCATCCCCGACATCCCACCGGGGACGGTCTCCGTCCACCACGGCGGCGGCGGGGGCGGCTACGGTCCGCCGGAAGAGCGCGACCTGGAACGGGTGGACGAGGACCTGCGCAACGGGTTCATCTCCGCGCGGGCGGCCGTCGAGGTCTACGGCGCGGTGCTGACGCCGGACGGCTCTTGCGTCGATTTCGAGGAATCGCGGCAACGGCGGAAGACGCGCGGGCAGGATTGAACCACCGAGCGATCACAGCGGCGGCGACCGGTGCCGGAAGTCCATGCCCCGGAGTTTCGTCAAGCCCCGGAATGCCTTGAAGGCGGCCTGGGGACCGTGTAGAGTTTTTTCATCCTGTTGCCGAAGGCCGCCCACATGCACGAACGGTATCATCCGAGAAGCGTTATTGTCGCGCTCCTGGCCGCGCTGGCCCTGAGCGGTTGTGCCTCGCCCACGGGAGAGCGCCCGAGAATCCCCAAGCTGACGGACCTGACCGGCGCGGTCGCGGACGTGTTCCGCTCCAAGCCGCGCTCGGAGAACACTCCCACGGCGGAAGCTCTCTACAAGGACGGCATCGACTACTTCGAGAGAGGCCGGTTCGCGCGCTCCATCTCCTTCTTCCAGAAGCTCCGGGACGAGTACCCCTTCAGCAAGGAAGCCGAGGACGCCGAACTGAAGATCGCCGAGGCCTATTACCGGAACGAGGAGTACGCGCTGGCCGAGGAAACGTACAAGAACTACCTGACCTTCCAGCCCACGGGGCAACACGCCCACTTCGTCAAGTATCAGCTCGGCCGGGTCAACCTGGAGCAGTTCACCGGAGTCGACCGGGACCTGGAGAAGGTCGGGGAAGCCAGACGGTACTTCGAATCGGTGATCCGGGATCACCCGGACTCGAACCACGTTCCCGACGCGCGCAAGCAGTTGGCGCAAACCCGAGTCCATCTCGCGGAACGCGAACTCTACATCGGAACCTATTACCTGGAGGACGAACGCTACCAAGCGGCGCGCGAGCGCTTCGAGAAAGTGCTGCGGGATTATTCCGACACGCCTGCCGCTTCCACGGCACGGGTTTCTCTCGCCAGCTTGCCGGAAACGGGACGGGACGGGACGGGGAGCCGTCCCTCGTCGGGCGGCGACACCGCGACATCCGCGGCGAAGTCCTCGGAACCCACCCGGTTCGTCACCAAGGAAGGCTACGACTACGAAGCCGCGACGCAAAGGAAATGGTACAGCTACCTGAACCCGTTTTCCTGGCGGAGGGGCGAGCAAGAGTCCCCTGACCCCGGCGCCCGGCAACCCGCCGGGAGCGCCGGGCAGCAGGCTTCCACCGGCACGGAGCCGGCTGCCGGGGACCTCCCGCCCGAAGAGGAGGAGAAGGGGTTTTTCAGCTTCCTCAATCCGTTCTCATCCTCCCGTGACGAACCCGAACCGCCGGCGAAGGCAAGCGCGGCCGAGGCGGCTGCCGCCACGGCGGTGGTCAAGAGCGTCGATGAGACGTTGGGGACCCGTGGAGGTTCGCGGGAAGACGCGCCCAAGCCCCCGATCGCCAGCCTTCCGCCCGAGGAGAAGGACACCGGTCCGAAGCCCAGCGACCCGGCCGAGGTGCTGGGGGCTGTCGACAAGCAGCTAGGCGCGCCCGCGGCGCCCGGCGACACGCCTCAAGCGCCGGCCGCCGACCCCGCTCTCTTCTCGGCCACGCCCAAGCCGCCAAAACAGGAGCGCGCGCCCGACAAACCCCGATCCGGGCTCCTGGAGGGAATCGACCGGCAACTCGGGAGCGAGGGAATCGACACCTCGGGCGAACTGCCGCCTCCCCCCGCATCACCGAACGTCCCGTAACTTTCCATGCAACGGGACCCGCGGTGGTCAGGCCCTCCGGGTGATGTTGGGTCCGCCCTCCATCATCCGGAGGGCCTGACCACCGCGGGTCGCCCCTGCTCCTACGGGCTGAAGGCCTCGCCCCTCCCCATGGCGCGGGCCAGGCGGGCCTCGGCCACCTTGTGGTCATAGATGGAACGGATGTAGTCCGTCTGGGCGCGGGTGTTGATGACCTGCGCTTCGGTGATCTCGATGATGGAACCGACGCCCACCTGGTAACGGCCGTTGGCCAGGTCGAGGTTTTCCTTGGCCGACCGGGTCTGCGCCTCGTTGGCCTTGATCCGTTCGCCCGCCTCCACCAGGTTCAGAAAGCTCTCCTCCACTTCCAGGGCGATGCGCTGCCGCAGCTCCTCCAGTTGCGCCCTGACCACGGCATAATCGCTGACCGCGCGCTCGATCTCGGGCTTGAGAGTCAACCCGGCGAACAGGGGAAACTCCAGGGTCAACGAAGAGTTGACGACGTTCTCGTCATTGTGCCAGCGGCGGCCGTATTGCCCGTCCACGCGCACGCGCGGCATGCGCCCCAGCTTGACCACGTCGATGGCCTCCTGCTGGGCCTTCAGGCGCGACTGGAACTCCATGATCTCCCCGCGCGATTCCAGCGCCGTCTTCACCGCCTCGTCCAGTGACAGGGTCGGCGCCTGGACATTGACTTCGGACGCCACCTGTCGCTCCGCGAACCGTGTGACGCCCATGGCGCTCTTGAGGCGCGCCCACGCGATCCTGACGCCGTTCTGGGCTCCGATGAGTCCGGCCTGGGCCGCGAAAAGGCTCGCCTCGGCGCGCGCCACATCGATCTTGGGTCGCGTGCCCACTTCGAAGAAGCCCCGGGCCTGGCGCACCAGGGTCTCGCGGTCCTTGACCGTGTCCTGCTCCACCCGCACCAGCGCCTCGGCCCGCAGGTAGTCGAAGAAGGCCCGGCGCACGTTCAAGACGATGTCATCCACCGAGGTGCGCTCGGAGAAACGGCGGGCTTCCAGCGTTTCCTGTTCCCGCCGGACCGTGCCCTCCCGCCGGCCGAAGTCGCTCACGAGCCAGTTCACCTGGCCGGTGGTGTTGAAGAGGTTCTCCTCCGCGTTGGGGCCTTCCACCGTGGGCCTGTTCTCATAGGAGCCGCGCACGCCCGCCGTGGGGTAGAACGCGGCCTCGGCGCGCTTCAGCATGGCCTCCTGCACCCGGACCCGTTGGTTGGCCGCACGGATTGCCGGATGGTTCTCGCGGGCGACGCTTTCCGCCTCTTGCAGCGTGAGCACCGGCAGCGGCGATTCTTGACCCAGGGCGGCCGGCGCCGTCGACAAGAGAACGAACGCCCCCATCGCCAGTGCCGTGATGGAGTTCTTGCGGCGTCCCATAGCGACCTCCTTGCGGCGCGTCCCTCCGCGCCGATGCTTCATTTCCTATCGAGCCAAGGCCATCTCTTATATCAGCCTCCGCCCCTTCGACAAGAGGACGGCGCCGTCCACCGGACCGTCATTCGCCCTTTTCGCAGGGAAACGGATATTCCCCGGTGCCGGGAGAAAAAGCAAACCGGAAATTAAACAAACAATTACGCAAATCCCGTACCACGGAGACGGCCCCCGCGCCTGTCGCCGGCGTGCGATGGGCCGGGCTCCCAAGGGGAGGGCTCGACGTTGGTGTCGTGTACGCGATGTCTGATAGATTCGTGGCTGGTTCATTGGACTCACTGGTTGACAAGATCGCGCTGGTCACCGGCGCGGGAAGCGGCATCGGCCGGAGCGTGGCCTTGGCGCTGGCACGGGAGGGGTGCCGGCTGGTGCTGACGGGGCGACGCCCGGGGCCCCTGGAGCGGGTGGCGGCCGAGGTGCGCGCGCACGAACGCGAAGCCATTCCGGTGGCGTGTGACGTCGGTTCCCCGACGGACGTCGACGCCCTCGGGAGGAGAGCGCGCCGGGCGGGAGTCGTGCAGATCCTCGTCAACAGCGCCGGCATCGCTCCGGCGGCGAGCTTCCTGGAAATGGAGGACTCGCTCCTGGAAGAGGTGCTGCGGGTGAACTTCATGGGCACCTACTACTGCTGCAAGCGCTTCATGGAGCCCATGATCGAGGCCGGGTGGGGGCGCATCATCAACATCGCGTCGACCACCGCCAAGACCGCGTATCCCCACACCGCGGCATACACCGCGTCCAAGCACGCGGTGCTGGGGCTGACGCGGGTCATGGCCCTGGAAACGGCGCGGAAGGGCGTGACCGTGAACGCCATCTGCCCGGGCTACGCGGACACGGAGCTCACGCGCGACAACGCCCGGCGCATGGCCGCGCGCATCGGCGGGCGCGCGCCGGCGGTGCTGGAACGGTTCGCCGGGACATCGCCGCAAGGGCGGCTGATCGCCCCGGAAGAGGTGGCGGACCTGGCGGTGCTGCTGGCGAGCCCGGCCGGCGACGCCGTCACCGGACAGGGTATCAACGTCGACGGCGGCGCCTTCATGGGATGACGCGGGCCGGGACAGGACGGTAGCATGACGTATGACAGTTTCGACTATGCTCTCGACGACGGCGTGGCCACTGTCCGTCTCAACAATCCGGCTCAACTCAACGCCCTTACTTTCCGTACGTACGAAGAGTTGGCCGCGCTCACCGGCTCGCTGGCGGACGACCCGCGCGTGCACGTGCTGGTCCTGACCGGCGCCGGCAAGGGCTTCTGCTCCGGCGGCAGCGTCGACGACATCATCGGCGAGCTGCTCAAGCTGGACGGCGCCGGGCTCTACCGTTTCACACGGCTGACCTGTGACGTGGTGCGCAACATGCGCCGCCTGGAGAAGCCCATCATCGCCGCGGTCAACGGCGTGGCCGCCGGCGCCGGCGCGGCCCTCGCCCTGGCGAGCGACTTCCGGCTCCTTTCGGACCGGGCCAGCCTGTCGTTCCTGTTCGTCAAGGTGGGCCTGGCCGGGTCGGACATGGGCGCCATCCACCTGCTGCCGCGCATCGTCGGCTTGGGGCGCGCCATGGAGCTGCTGTCCCTGGGCGACCGCGTGGATGCCGCGGAGGCATACCGCATCGGCCTGGCCAACAGGGTGGTGCCGCATGACGACCTGATCCCGGAGGCGCGGGGCCTGGCCCGACGGCTGCAGGAGGGACCGCGTTACGCCATCGGGGTGACCAAGAAGTTGCTGGACCTGGAAGCGGGGATGAGCCTTGACGCGGCCCTGGAAATGGAGGCCATGACCCAGGCCCATTGCATGCAGACGGCCGACTTCCACGAGGGGTTCCGCGCGTTCATGGCGCGGGAGACACCGCGATTCAACCAGGGAGGCGAGGACTAGTGTCGCTGCCCGCGCCGCAGCTTCGACTGCAACGCGCAATGGCTGCGTGGGCGCAGGACGAACTGGGCGGCATCGATGCGGCCGCCGACGACGAGGCGGCGCTGGCGGTTTTCCGCTCGCTCGCCCGCCGCGGAGTCTTCCGCTACGTGGCGCCACGGGGGTCCGGCGGCGCGCGCCGGAGCGTCCAGGCGCGTGACCTGTGCGTCATCCGCGAGGCGTTGGCGGCCGTGTCGCCGCTGGCGGATACCCTGTTCGCCGTACAGGCCCTGGCCGCCTACCCGTTGGCGGCAGCCGGGACGCCCGCCCAGCGGCAGGCGTATCTGCCGCGGCTGGCGGCGGGCACGGATGTCGGCGCCTTTGCGCTCACCGAGCCGGATGCGGGCTCGGACCCGGGCTCGGCCAGACTGCGCGCCCGCCGCCGCGGCGGGGTCTACGTGCTCGACGGCATCAAGAGCCTCATCTCCAACGCCGGCCTGGCCCATCTCTACATCGTCTTCGGCAGCACCCATCCGGCACGCAAGGGAAAGGGCCTCAGCGCGTTCGTGGTGGAGGCCGATACGCCGGGAGTGGCGGTGACGGAGCGCGTCGCCCTGATCTCGCCGCATCCCATCGGCACCGTGTCCTTCGCCCGCTGCCGCATTCCCGAGAGCCAACTCCTCGGCGAGCCGGGCAAGGGCCTGGAGATCGCCCTGACGACCCTGGAGGCGCTTCGCTGCAGCGTCGGCGCCGCCGCCTGCGGCATGGCCGCCCGGGCGCTGACCGAGGCCCTGCGCCACGCCCGTGAACGGCGCCAGTTCGGCCGCCCCCTGGCGCGCTTCCAGGCCATCCGGTTCAAGATCGCGGACATGGCCACCGAGCTGGAGGCCGCGCGTCTGCTGGTCTACCAGGCGGCCCGTGCCCACGATGAAGGCGCCGCCGACCTGGCGCGGATATCCTCCATGGCCAAGCTGTTCGCCACGGAGGCGGCCCAGCGCATCGTGGACGAATCCCTGCAGATCCACGGCGGCCGCGGCTTGGTGGAAGGCAGCATCATGGAACGGCTGTACCGCGACATCCGGGCGCTGCGCATCTACGAAGGAACTTCGGAGATCCAGAGGCTCATCATTGCGCGGGAAGTGCTCGGGAGGGCATAATAAGGGGTCGCGGGGCTGCCCCCGTGGAGGAACCATGGATTTCGACCTCTCGGAGGAACTGCTCGCGGTCAGGGAGCTGGGGCGCGAATTCGCGGAAAAGGAAATCGCCCCCACGGCGGCCGCGGACGACCGGGACCACCGCTTTCGCCGGGACATCTTCGAGAAGATGGGGCAGTTGGGGTTCTTTGGCTGCGTGGTTCCGGAGAACTGCGGGGGCTCGGGCCTGGGCTATCTGGCCATGGTGCTGCTCACCGAGGAGATCGCGCGGGTGCACAGCTCGGTGCGGGTGCACATCAACACCCAGCTCGCCCCCGCGGTGACGCTGGCCCGGTTCGGCACCGAGGAACAGAAGCGCCGCTGGGTCCCGGGCTTGGTGGATGGATCGCGGGTGGGCTGTTTCGCCATCACCGAGCCCGATTCCGGCTCGGACGTCGCCTCCATGTCCACCCGGGCCAAGCGCACGGACGGCGGCTACGTGCTCAGCGGCACCAAGACCTGGATCTCCAACGCACCCGTCGCCGACTGGGGGCTGGTCTACGCCGCGACGGATCGGGACGCGCGGCACCGCGGCCTTTCCGCCTTCATGGTGGAGCTGGACGGCGCGGGGGTCCGGCGCGCCACCCTGGACAAGATGGGGGCGCTGGCATCCCCCACGGGGACTCTGGAGTTCGACGAGGTGCGGGTGCCGGCCGATCAGCGCATCGGCGCCGAGGGCCAGGGTTTCGCCATGTGCATGTGGCAGCTCAACCAGACGCGCCTGAGCTGCGCCGCCGGGGCCCTCGGCGTGGCGCGCGCGGCGCGCGAGGCAGCGGTCGCCTATGCCAACCAGCGTCAACAGTTTGGCCAGCCCATCGGCCGTTTCCAGATGATCCAGGACAGCCTCGCCCAAATGATCGTGGAGGAGGAGGCGGCGCGCCTCCTGGTGTACCGGGCGGCCCACCTGGCGGACCGCGGGCAGCCCAACAACCTGGAAGTGTCCATGGCGAAATACGCCGCGGCGGAGGCCGCCGCGCACGCCGCCGACGGCGCGTTCAAGATCCTGGGCGCGTACGGATACTCGACGGAGTTCCCGGTGGAACGCTACCTGCGCGACGCCAAGTCGTACCAGATCGTGGAGGGTTCCTCGAACGTCCACAAGCTGATCATCGCCCAGGACGCCCTGGGCTACCGGAGGGCGAACCGTGGGCTGGACTAGCGTGCGATAACCCGCTCATGCGCTTGACGCCCCGGCGCGATTGGACCTATTGTTTCGGTTTTCTGGCAGGGTATGGCAGGGTATTATAGGAACAGTGACTCTCACGTGATCGATCCTGTTCTCACCTCCGCTACGCTTCCTCCGTCCTCGGGCAAACCCCGCATCGGGCGATGGTGCCGTCACGCCCTGGCCATTGCCGCCGTCACACTGGCCGTGGGGTTCGCGGCACAGGCCGGCAACACGTTCGAACTCGCCCAGAAGACAGCTCCGGACGCAACCACCCTCCGCGAACAACGCATCACCAAGCTCGTCGCCGGCGGCGACACTCTGCCCAGACTGTTGACGGATCTCGGCGTACCCGAGGAGGCGCGCTATCGCTGGCATTTCGCGGTGGCGAAGGAACTGGGCGTGAACAACGTTCTTAAGGAAGGGGACACGGTCCACTTCTACTTCACTTCCTCCTGGGGTTCGTCGGATCTCGGAAGGTTGACCGCCCTGAGCATTGAACGAGCCGGTCTGGGACGCGTGTCCTGGGAGTACAAGGGCGGCGAACTCGTCTACCACAGGGAAAAGGACCCGCGCCCGATGGTGGCCGCGCCCGAGCCGCCTTCGCCGGACGAAAAGCCCGCCGAACACGCCACGGCACAAACCTCGCCCAAGCCGGAAGCCGAGCCGGCCCGGGCTCCGTCGCCGGCCACGGCATCCACGGCCGGCGAGCCTGCCGTGAAGCCGGTGACCCATGTGCTGCGCAAGGGCCAGACCCTCGGCCGTGTGCTGCGGCGCCATGGAGTTTCCGTGAACGCGCAGCAGCCCTGGATCAAGGCCATCGGCAAAACGTACTCGCTGAAACGGTTGTATCCGGGCCGCAAGATCGTTCTCTACTTCGTCGGGACGGCTTCCGGCGACGGCGGCGGGCGCGACTTGCGGGCCTTGCAGATCGAATCGCGACGCGGCGACCTGCTGACGTGGCAATGGGCAGACGGGCGAATCGTCTACCGCGGCAGGAATCACCCGATAGTGCCGGGCGACCTCGTGGCGGCGCCCAAGCCCGCCGTGAAAGCCAAGCCCGCCAAGGCGCCGGAACGGACGGCCGCAACCCAACCGACCGCCTCCAAATCACCCGTGTCCGCGTCCGAACCGTCCCCGCCCATCCGGTCGTTCGAGCCCTTGGACAAGGTCACCCGCACGATCCGCAGGGGCCAGACCCTTGGGCGGATTTTCAGGCGTCTCGGGATTTCCGGCAAGGAAGCCGAAGAGTGGTTCGAGGCCGTGGACCGGCAGTATCCCGTCACCCGTCTCAAACCGGGCCAGCGACTGCACCTGTATCTCGAAGCGGCTTCCACGAGACGCCGCGGCGCCGGACTGAAAGCCATCGAGCTGGAGGTGAAGAAGGGCCGCAACCTGAGTTGGGAACGGGTCGGAAAAGTGGTCCGGTTCGGCAGGGGACCGGTACCAGGGCGCGGGCAAGGAAGCCCGACAGGGGTGCCTTCCGTCGCCAACGGAGCGGACCCTCCGCCACGCGAAGACGCCTTCCTGTCGGAATATGCACTGGCCCGGATCAAGCAGCGGAACGGCTTGCTGGAGTACGTCCCGCCATCCGACGACAAATCCAACGGCAGCCTGCCTCCACCTTCGCTGGAAAACACGGAGCAGGTGACGCACAAACTGAAAAAGGGCGAACACCTGTGGGGCGTGCTGCGGCGCTATGAAGATGACGAACGGGAACGGCGTCTGTGGCTCACGAGCCTCAGCCGGCATCGGGCCGTGCGCCGGCTGCGGACCGGCAGCGACATCAACTTCTACTTCAAGACGCCCGGCAACGGCGCACAGGAGTCCAATGGAAACGGCAACCACACATCCAACGGAAACGGGGCCGGACACCTCCAGGCCCTCCAGATCGCGCTTCGCTCCGACCTGCGCCTGACTTGGTACCGCAACGAAGACGGTATCCGGTTCTACAAGGACGAAGTCCCTTACCAGCAAGAAGTGCGGGCCATCAGCGGGGTAATCCGCAACGGGTCGCTCTACCAACAGGCCCAGAAGGCGGGCGCGGACCTGGCCGTCATCTCCCGCATGGTGGACATCCTCGGGTGGGACGTCAACTTCCAGAGAGATATTCAGCCGGGCGACAGCTACCGCGTGCTCTACCGCAGAAAGTACCGCGCCGGCCACCCCGAAGCCGATCGGATCCAGATACTGGCCGCGGAAGTCGTCAACGCGGGGCGCACTCATACGGCCGTCTACTTCGAGGACGCGGTTGGCAAGGGACATTATTACGATGCCAACGGGCGCTCGGTGTCGCGGTCCTTTCTACGCTATCCGGTCGAGTTCAGGCGCATCAGCTCGCGTTTCTCGGCGAGCCGCTTCCACCCTGTGCTCAAGGTACGGCGGCCGCATTACGGCGTGGACTTCGCCGCGCGAACCGGCACCCCGATCCGGGCCGCGGCCGACGGCCGCATCACCTACAGGGGCTGGAAGGGGGGCTACGGACGGCTGGTGGAGATCAGTCACGGCGGCGCGATGAAGACCCGTTACGCGCACTTGAGGCGTTACGGACCCGGCATCCGGCGCGGCGTGTCCGTGCAAAAGGGACAGACCATCGGATACGTGGGTTGTTCCGGGCTGTGCACCGGTCCGCACCTGCATTACGAGATGTGGCAGGACAACCGGTACGTGGACCCGTTGCGCGCCAACATCCCGGTGGAACGCCAGCTCGACCCCTTGTTGCTTGAAATCTTCAAGGGTACCAGGCATCTCTTCTTCGAGCGTCTCGAAAACGGACACAAGAGCGCGACGGCGCCCACGCCGCGACCTTCATGAGCACGGCGGCTAAAGAAATCTCTCCGCCCGCCGAAAAAGATAGTGTAAGGACCTTGCGCGCGTTCGTTGGCGTCCCCGTCGGGGCGGCGGTAGTCCGGGCCTGGACCACCGTGCGACCCGGTTTCGAAGGCGGTTCGGTTCGCTGGGTGCCGGAAGAAAACCTGCACCTGACGCTGAAGTTCCTGGGCGACATTGAAGAAACGCGTGTTGCCGCCATCGGCTCGGCCTTGCGCGAGGCCCTGTCCGACACAGAGGGGTTCGTGGCCACGGCGCGCGGCCTGGGAGTCTTCCCGGATGCCGCCCGCCCGCGCGTCCTTTGGATCGGGCTGGACGCGCCGGCACTGACGGCGTTGGCCTGTGGCGTGGACCGGGCGTTGGCGCCTTTCGGCGTCGCGCCGTCGGCGACCCCGTTCCGGCCGCACGTGACCGTAGGACGCTGGCGGCACCCCGCGCCGCGGGACCCGCGTTTGCGCCAAGCGCTGGCGCGTTGGCGGGACCACGAGTTTGGGCACGTCCCGGTTGGCGAGGTGACGCTCTTCCGCAGCACGCTCCGGCCGGGCGGCGCCATCTATTCTCCGCTGGGGATCTTTCCGTTGAAGCCCGGCGGAAACGGTTCGGCCGGGGCAAACAGCCGGACACCACACTAAACCAAGTTACAAACCGATCGAGGAGAACCATGGACGCAAACAAGGAAAAGGCCATCGAGCTGGCGGTGAGCCAGATCGAGAGACAGTTCGGCAAAGGGGCGATCATGAAGCTGGGGGAGGGCGCACAGCCACGCGACATCCCGACCATCTCCACCGGCTCCATCGGCCTCGACATCGCCCTCGGCGTGGGCGGCGTGCCGCGCGGCCGGGTGGTGGAGATCTACGGCCCCGAGTCCTCCGGCAAGACCACGCTGGCGCTGCACGTCCTGGCGGAGGCGCAACGGCAGGGCGGCATGGTGGCGTTCGTGGACGCCGAGCACGCCCTCGACCTGGGCTATGCGCAGAAGCTCGGCGTCAAGACCGACGAGTTGCTGATCTCCCAGCCCGACCACGGCGAGCAGGCCCTGGAGATCGCCGAGACGCTGGTGCGGAGCGGGGCCATCGACGTGCTCGTCATCGACTCGGTGGCGGCGCTGGTGCCGCGGGCCGAGATCGAGGGCGAGATGGGCGATTCGCACATGGGCCTCCAGGCCCGGCTCATGTCCCAGGCGCTGCGCAAGCTCACCGGCACCATCTCCCGCTCCCACTCGGTGGTGATCTTCATCAACCAGATCCGCATGAAGATCGGCGTCATGTTCGGCAACCCCGAGACCACCACCGGCGGCAACGCGCTCAAGTTCTACTCCTCGCTGCGCATGGAGATCCGCCGCACCGGAGCGCTCAAGGACGCGGACTCGATCATCGGCGGACGCACGCGCGTGAAGGTGGTGAAGAACAAGATGGCGCCGCCGTTCCGCGAGGCCGAGTTCGACATCCTCTACGGCACCGGCATCTCCCGGGAAGGGGAGCTGGTGGACATCGGCGCCGACATGGGCATCCTCGCCAAGAGTGGCGCGTGGTACTCGTTCGAGGGCGACCGCATCGGCCAGGGACGCGAGAACGTCAAGCAGTTCCTGCGCGAGCACACGGACATCGCCGACCAGTTGGCCGAGCTGATACGCGCCAAGGCGGGTCTCAAGCGCCCGGCGCAGGAGGCCGCCAACGGCGCCGAATGACCATGGGCGGCATGCCCGGAACCCCCGCCACGCGGCATTTGACATTGCCTTCGCGCGCGCGGGAATGCTATCAAAAGGCGTCATGACGTCCGGCAAAGCGATTCGCGACAGCTTCCTCGACTTCTTCAAGGACAAGACCCACACGGTGGTGCAGAGCTCGTCTCTGGTGCCGCAACAGGACCCCACCCTGCTCTTCACCAACGCGGGGATGGTCCAGTTCAAGAACATCTTCCTGGGGGTGGAGCGGCCCGCGTTCAAGCGCGCCGCCAGCGCCCAGAAGTGCCTGCGCATCAGCGGCAAGCACAACGACCTGGAGGCGGTGGGCCGGGACACCTACCACCACACCTTCTTCGAGATGCTCGGTAACTGGTCCTTCGGCGACTACTACAAGGAGGAGGCCATCGAGTGGGCCTGGGACCTGCTGACCCGCGAATGGGGGCTGCCCAAGGACAAGCTCTACGCCACGGTGTTCCGCGACGACGACGAGGCGGAAGCCCTGTGGCACCGCATCAGCGGCCTGCCGCCGGAGCGCGTGCAGCGTTTTGACGAGAAGGACAACTTTTGGGAGATGGGCGACACCGGACCGTGCGGGCCGTGCAGCGAGATCCACCTGGACCGGGGCGCCGAGGCCTGCGACCTAATGTGCGGGGGTGGCCAAGCGTGCGCCGTGAACGCCGGCTGCGCGCGCTACATCGAGCTGTGGAACCTGGTGTTCATCCAGTACAACCGGGACGCCGCCGGGGAGCTGCACGAACTGCCGGCCAAGCACGTGGACACGGGCATGGGGCTCGAGCGCATCACGGCGGTGCTCCAGGGCGTCTTCTCCAACTACGACGTGGACCTGTTCCGCGACATCATCAGCGCCACCGAGGAACTGGCGGGCAAGGCCTACGGCGACAGCGCCGACGGGGACGTCTCCTTCCGCGTCATCGCCGACCACGCCCGCGCGGTCAGCTCCCTCATCGCCGACGGCGTGCTGCCGAGCAACGACGGCCGCGGCTACGTGCTGCGCCGGCTGCTCCGGCGGGCGGCGCGCCACGGGCGCCTCCTGGGCTTCGAGGAGCCGTTCCTGTTCCGCTTGGTGGAGCCCGTGGCCGGGGTCCTGGGTGAAGCGTACCCCGAACTGCGGTCAGAGGCGGAACGCATCGTGGGGACCATCCGGGCCGAGGAAGGGCGCTTCGCCGAGACCCTGGACAAGGGACTGGTGCTTCTGGAGGACTCGCTGACCGAGCTGCGCAAGTCCGGCGGGAAGTCGCTGTCCGGGGACGTGGCCTTTCGCTTGTACGACACCTACGGGTTCCCCGTGGACCTCACCGAGGACATCCTGCGGGGCGAAGGCATCGCGGTCGACCACGAAGGGTTCGAACGGTTGATGGAGGAGCAGCGGACGCGGGGGCGGGCGGCCCGGGACACCGCCGCCCACGGCGACAGCCTGAACGTCACCGACGGGCTCCCCTCCAGCCGGTTTCTGGGCTACGACCGCCTCGAACACGAGTCACGCGTGACCAGCCTCTATCGCGGCGACGCCCCGGCGGAGGAGGCACACGAGGGCGACGAGGTGGAGATCATCGTCGCCGAGACCCCGTTCTATGCCGAGTCCGGCGGGCAGGTGGGGGATCGGGGCCTCATCCGCACGGCTCGGGGCGACACCGTCGAAGTGCTGGACACGTGGCACCCGACGCCCGAGGTGTCGGTGCATCGGGGCAAGGTCGTCAGTGGCCGGGTGGCGGCCGGTGACGAGGTGGAACTGGCGGTGGACGGCGCGCGGCGCGAGCGCGCCATGCTCAACCACTCCGCTACCCACATCCTGCACGCGGTGCTGCGCGAGCATCTCGGAGCGAACGTGCGCCAGGCCGGCTCGCTGGTAGCGCCCGACCGACTGCGCTTCGACTTCACCCACGACGGACCCGTGGACCCGGAGATACTCGAACGCATCGAGCGCGAAGTGAACGAGCGCGTGCGGGAGAACGGCGGCGTCTCCACCGAGGAGATGGACTACGACGACGCCATCCGCGCCGGCGCCATGGCGTTCTTCGGCGACAAGTACGGCGACCGCGTGCGCGTGGTGCGCATCGGCGACTTCTCCACCGAGCTGTGCGGCGGCACCCACATCCACCAGGCCGGCGACATCGGGCTCTTCCGGCTGAGCTCCGAGGGCGGCGTGTCCGCCGGCGTGCGGCGCATCGAGGCCGTCACCGGCGCCACCGCCTTCGACGTGATGCGCGCCTACGACGCGGTGCTGGCCGAGGTCACCGGACTGCTGCGCAGCACCAACGAGGACGCCGTGGAGAAGGTGCGGCGCCTGCTGGAGCGGCAGAAGGAGCTGGAACGGCAGGTGGCCGAGTTGAAGGGCCAGCTCGGGCAGAACCGGGTCCCCGATCTGCTCGCCAAGGCCCGGAAGAACGCCGCGGGCGCGAGCTTCATCATCGAGAAGGTCGAGGGAATGGACGCCAGGCAGCTCCGGGAGACCGTGGACCAGCTCCGCCAGCAGATGCCGGACGCCTTCGTGTTCCTCGCCTGCCCCGGCGAGAAGAACGTGATGCTGGCGGCGGGGGCCGGCGGCGGGCTCGACGGACGCTATCACGCGGGGAACATCATCAAGCAGGTGGCGCCCGCCGTGGGCGGGGGCGGCGGCGGCCGCGCGGACTTCGCCCAGGCGGGCGGGAAGCAGCCGCAGAAGACCGACGAGGCGCTGCGTCTGGCCCGGGAGATCGTGTCCGGGATTTCTTGATCCAGCTTTCTTGATGAACGTCGTCACCTTCACACGAGCAGATTTCGACAACCGCTCCCGGAGCCGGGAGATCCTCGTGCGGTTCATGGGAGGTACCGATTGAGTCAAGCCACTGTCGAGAGCATGCTGACGGTGCCGCACCTGGCGTTCAACGACCAGCGGCTCTTCCGCGAGCTTCTGGGCAACCAGGACGAGCACCTGAAGATCGTGCAGCGGGCGCTGGGCGTCAAGTTCCGGGTGCGCGGCACCGAGATGGAGATCGCCGGCGATCCGCCCGACGCGGAGCTGGCGCAGGAGGTCATGCGCCAGCTCTACGGGCTGCTGGAGCAGGGCTACCCCGTGTACGGCAGCGACGTGGACTACGCCATCCGCATCCTCAGCAGCAACGCCCGGGCCAAGCTGCAGGAGATCTTTCTCGACACCATCTACATCTCGTCGCACAAGCGCACCATCACCCCCAAGAGCGTCGCCCAGAAGGCCTACATCGACGCCATCCGGCGCCACGACATCGTCTTCGGCATCGGCCCGGCGGGCACCGGCAAGACCTACCTGGCCATGGCCATGGCCGTGTCCGAGCTGATGAAGAACAACTACGCGCGCATCATCCTCACGCGCCCGGCCGTGGAGGCCGGGGAACGGCTCGGCTTTTTGCCCGGCGACCTCGCCGAAAAGGTGAACCCCTACCTGCGGCCGCTGTACGACGCCATGCACGACATGGTGGACTTCGACAAGGCACGGCGCCTGCTGGAGCGGGGCAGCATCGAGGTGGCGCCCCTGGCTTTCATGCGCGGCCGCACCCTCAACGATTCCTTCGTCATCCTCGACGAGGGACAGAACACCACCCCGGAGCAGATGAAGATGTTCCTCACCCGGCTGGGCTACGGCTCCAAGGCGGTCATCACCGGCGACGTCACCCAGATCGACCTGCCCGCCGGCCGGCTCTCCGGCCTCAAGGAGGCCTGGCGCATCCTGCGCGGGGTGGAGGGCATCCGCTTCATCACCTTCACCGAGAAGGACGTGGCCCGGCACCGCCTGGTGCAGGACATCATCACCGCGTACGAGCGCGACGCCGGTGACGAGTAGGGCTACCGGGGATCACTTGGCCAGCGACGGCGTAGCCGGCCACCGCGGGAGCGCATCTTCATCCACCAGAATGACCGAGGGTGTCATCACCGTCGACGTCGTGCGCCGAGGGCCGGCGCGCCGCGTCCCCATACGCGGATTCAAGGCCAAGGCGCGCCGCATCCTGCGGCTGCTGGACCAGGACGACTGCGAACTGAGCGTGGCGCTGGTGGGCGACGGCGAGATCCGCGACCTGAACGGACGCTACCGCTCGCGCGACGAGCCCACCGACGTGCTCTCCTTCCCGGTGGACGAGCGCTTGCCCTCCGGCCCTCGGCTCATCGGCGACGTCATCATCTCCGTGGAGAAGGCCGCGCGCCAGGCACGGCAGCGGCGCCGCTCCCTGGAAGACGAGATGGAAGTGCTGCTCATCCACGGCATCCTGCACAATCTGGGCTACGACCACGAGCGCTCGCCGGAGGACGAACGCGAGATGCGCGCACTGGAGCGGCGTCTGCGGAGAGAGTTGAAGGCCGGTGCGCGCTGACGCCGTTTTTGCCCTTCGCGCAACATCCGCTATATTGAGCATCAACACCGTCCAAACGACCCTTGCGGAACCAATGGTCGCAGGAGCCCACCATGTTTGACGAAGCACGTGAACAACTCACCCATCTCGAGGACAAGCTCAGCCTGCTGCGGAGGCGCCTTTGACGTCGAAGCCAAGCAGAAGCGCATCGACGAACTCGTAACCCTCACCGCCAAGCCCGACTTCTGGAACGACGCCGACAAGGCCCAGGAGATCCTCAAGGAACAGTCCCTGCTACGCGAAGCCGTGGACGACTACGGCAAGTGCCAGTCCAGCATCGAGGAGGCGCGCTTCTTCCTGGAACTGGCCGAGGAAGAGAACGACGCCGAGGCCCTGGAAGAAACCGAAACCCGTCTCCGCGAAGTCACCGACAGCCTGGCCGAGATGGAGCTGCGCCGGCTCCTCGGCGGCACCGACGACCGCCGCGACGCCATCGTCACTCTTCATCCCGGCGCCGGCGGCACCGAGTCCCAGGACTGGGCCGAGATGCTGCTGCGCATGTACCTCCGCTGGAGCGACCGGCGCGGCTACAAGACCGGGATCATGGAGTATCAGCCGGGCGAGGAAGCCGGCCTCAAGCGCGTCACCTTCACCATCGCCGGCGACTACGCCTACGGCTACATGAAGTGCGAGGCCGGCATTCACCGGCTGGTGCGCATCTCCCCCTTCGACGCCAACTCCCGGCGCCATACCTCGTTCGCCTCGGTCTTCGTCTACCCCGAGATCGACGACACCATCGACGTGGAGATCAACGAGTCCGACCTGCGCATCGACACCTACCGCGCCAGCGGCGCCGGCGGCCAGCACGTCAACAAGACCGACTCCGCGGTACGCATCACCCACCTCCCCACCAACGTCGTCGTCGCATGCCAGAACGAGCGCTCGCAGCACAAGAACAAGGCCATGGCCATGCGCATCCTGCGCTCCCGGCTCTACGAGCTCGAGCTGGAGAAGCAGCGTGAGATGATGGACAGCTACGCCAAGGCCAAGAAGGACATCGCCTGGGGCAGCCAGATCCGCTCCTACGTCCTGCACCCCTACCGCATGGTCAAGGACCACCGCACGAACCTGGAAGTCGGCAACGCCGACGCCGTCCTCGACGGCGACATCGACAGGTTCATCCAGAGCTGTCTGATGGAGGGGGAAGAGGGTTAACGATGGACCCGGCGAAGATGCCCGGCGGCGCAAGCCGTCCGTTGACGATCGCGATAGCGGTCGTTTTTCTGGCGGCGCTGTATGGCTGCGCCGGCGGCGGTGGAGGCGTTGGTGGCGGCGGCGTTGGTGTCAGCGTTGGCGGTGGCGGGCCCTCCACCGGTCCGGGGACACCGACCGCGGCCGAAGTCGAGGACACGCTGAACAGACTGTCGCAAGAAGCCGGGCTTCCCGAGCTGTCCAGCTTCGGCGGCGCCATCGCGACTTGTGAGGCATTAGGTTGTCCCGTTCATGACGCGATTCACGTCGACCATCGGTCCACTGTTCACGGGCCGCTCGATTTCTCGGGTTTCGATTTCCTCGAACGACGTCACGACGTGTCGCTGGCAACAAAATCGCACAGTTCCGGCACGGGAAACCACTTCACCAACCACCGGACACTGGGCGGCTGGATGCGCCACAGCTTCTTCCTCGTCGAGGCGCTGCACAACGTCCGGTACGCCGATTTCAGCTACAGAACCTGGTACATGGGAAACACGCAACCCACGAACCCAGCCGTTTCGGTGAGCGGCACGTGGTCGGGGGCCATGGCCGGTGTCGTCACGTCATCTTCCGAGGATGATGGAGCCTTCGTCAGGGGAGACGCCACAGTAACGGTTTCCCATCCCGGTGTATCCGGGGACGCACTGGTTGACGTCGCATTCACAAGCATCACACGTGAAGACACGGGGGCACGAATCGGAAACCTGACATGGGAGAATCTGACATTGGAGAGCGGGAACTTCGGCGCAGGCAACGTCCTGCACAACCACGGCCAAGGATACTTCGGCGTGGACGGATTCCTCCCTCCACGAGGCAACAGCATCTTCGGCCAGTTCTACGGCCCCGACCACGAGGAAGTCGGCGGTCTGTTCCATCGAGACGGCCTCGCGGGCGCGTTCGGAGCTAACCGCGACGACTGATGGATGCGGCGCACCCTCAGAAAAGACCCTCTACCTGGCCTTGGGCGTTGATGTGGATGCTCTCGGCGGCCGGCGTTTTGGGCAGGCCCGGCATGGTCATCATGTCGCCGCAAATGGCCACCACGAACTCGGCGCCCGCGGACAGGCGCAGTTCGCGCACCTGCACCTCGTGGCCCTCCGGAGCGCCCTTGAGGGCAGGGTCGGTGGAGAAACTGTACTGGGTCTTGGCCATGCACACCGGATAGTGGCCGT
>JAPPNE010000005.1 GCA_028818775.1 Deltaproteobacteria bacterium
GACCCGCCTCCTCAACTCCAACTCCCCCTCGCCTGAAATCTGTGGGACAGCAGTGCCTACGGGTACATCTTCAACCGCGATGTATCGAGCCCTGCCGAAGTCGAAGCGGACTTCGACGCGTTCCTCGAAGCCGACGGCGTATCGGAATTCGAGCAGCGCGCCGTCATTCCGTTTCCCAACTTCGTACACCGCCGGATGTATGACGGCGCTGTCGCGCGCATCGGCAACGCGGCGGCCTTCATGGAGCCGCTGGAGGCAACGGCCATCGTATCCGCCCAGTTGCAGGTCGGGATGGTCCTGCACATGCGCTTGAACCGTTCGCCGGAAAACGTTGAACGCGACGCGCCGGTGGTGAACCGGTTTCTCGTCGGCAGCATGCTCCGCTACGGCCTGTTCGTCGGTTGGCACTACTCCCGCGGCTCCAGGTACGACAGCGAATTCTGGCGCCACGCCCGTGACCAAGTCTGGCCGAGACACCGTCAGGCGGCGGACCCCGAGGTGGTGGGTTGCGACGCGCTCCGCAAATTCGACGAAATGATCGAACTGTTGAACCGGCCGGTCATCGACAAGGCGGACTGGGAGCGGATGTGCGCGGTCCCTCTCACCAGCTATGCGCAGGTGTCCCAGGGCCTTGGCTGGTAGCGTCCCGTCCGGCTGATCCGGCGGCTTCGCAAGGACATGCGGGGCCGCCGGCTAGCCGGCGGCGGTGGCCTGTTCCTGTCCGCGCCGCTCGAAGTAGTCCTTGGCGACGTCCGGGAACAACGTGTAGGAGAGCACGTCCTCCTCGCTGGCGGCGAGGTCGCCGATCTCCTTGCGGGCCTCCTCCATGCGCGGCTTCAGCAGGTCGGCGGGGCGGCAGGTGATGGGGTCCTTCTTGCCCAGGACCATGGCCTTCATCTCCTCGCTCACCGTGCCCGGCGGCTCCCCGTAGTGCCCCATGACGTAGTTGCGCACTTCCATGGTCACCACGCCGTAGCGTTTGCCCATGAGGACATTCAGGGTGGCCTGGGAACCGACGATCTGGCTGGTGGGCGTCACCAGCGGCGGGTAGCCCAGGTCCTTGCGCACCGCCTGGACCTCTTCGAGCACCTCGTCCAGCCGGTTCTCGGCGTTCTGCTGCCGCAACTGGGACACCAGGTTCGAGAGCATGCCGCCGGGGATCTGCGACTCGACGATGTCGGCGTTGACGCGGTTGCTGATGGGGCTCTCGAACTCGCTGTACTTGCCGCGCACCTGGTTGAAGTAGGCGGCGATGCCGGCCAGTTGCCGCAGGTCGAGGCCGGTGTCGTAAGGCGTGCCCCTAAGGGCCACCACCACGGCTTCGGTAGCGGGCTGGGAAGTGCCGTCGGAAAGCGTGGAAATGGCCGTGTCGATGATGTCCACCCCGGCTTCGACGGCCATGATGTAGGCCATCTGCGCCATGCCGGTGGTGCAGTGGGAGTGCAGGTGGACGGGGATGTCGAACCGTTCCTTCAGCGCGCCGATGAGATCCTGGGCCACGTACGGCGACAGCAGGCCGGCCATGTCCTTCACCGCCAGCACGTCGGTGCCGGCGTCCACAAGCTGTTGGGCGAAGTCGACGAAGTACTGCGTCGAGTGCACCGGACTGATGGTGTACGACACCGCGGCCTCCAGGGTCTTGCCGGTGCGCTTGACCGCTTCCATGGAGGTCTTCATGTTGCGGATGTCGTTCATGGCGTCGAACACCCGGAAGACGTCGATGCCGTTCTCCGCGGACCTCTCCACGAAGGACTCGACGGCGTCGTCCGGGTAGTTGCGGTACCCTACGATGTTCTGGCCTCGCAGCAGCATCTGCAGCCGGGTGTTGGGCATGGCCGCGCGGATCAGCCGCAGGCGCTCCCAGGGACACTCGTTCAGGTACCGCAGACAGGCGTCGAAGGTGGCTCCGCCCCACATCTCCACGGACCAGAACCCGACCTTGTCGATCTCGGCCGCGATGGGCAGCATGTCCTCGGTGCGCATGCGCGTTGCCAGCAGGGACTGGTGAGCGTCCCTGAGCACGGTTTCCATGATCCCGACTTTCTTCCCGTCCATCAGTGTCTCCTAAGCTCGCAAGGGGGTGCGGCGTGTTCGCCGGCGCACCGGAAATTCATATCGGTAAAGAACTACGTGGAACAGCACACTAAACTACGGCAAGCGTCACGAATTTGCAAACAAATCGCGCTTGTGCGGAGGGCAGGCGGCGCGGGCGGGGATGCCTCAGGCCACGACGGGCTTGACCGCGGGTCGTGGAAAGGGCAGCGCCAGGGGACCGTAGGTCCCATGCAGATAGACGGATACCTGGGTGCCCTTTCCGAGTTGGCTCTGGATTTTCAACTCCCCATCGTGGGCCTGGGCGATGTGTTTGACGATGGCCAGGCCGAGTCCGGTGCCCCCCAATTCCCGCGAACGCGCCTTGTCGACCCGATAGAAGCGTTCCGTGAGTCGTGGGAGGTCCTTGTCGGGGATGCCGCAACCGGTATCGGACACTCTCAGCGCGACCCTGGGCGGGTCGGCGCCGTTGGTGACGGGCTCCAGGTCGGCCTGGACCCTCACGCTGCCGTCCTCGGGGGTGTACTTGAGGGCGTTGTCGACGAGGTTGATGAGCAACTGCTGGAGCCGGTCCTCGTCTCCGAGGACTATCGGAGTTTCCGTCCCGACCTCCGCGCGCAGCCGGATGCGCTTCTTCCGGGCTTGGTCGCGGAACAGCTCCAGGACCCGGTCCAGCAACGGTTGGACGGCCACCTCCTTCATGCGCACGTTCACGTTGCCCATTTCCAGATCGGACAGCGCCAACAGGTCGTCGATCAAGCGGCCGAGGCGCTCGGAGTGGCGCGTAACGATGTTGAGGAATTGCCGCGCCATGCGGGGGTCGTTGGGGGGGTTGTGCAGCAGCGTCTCGGCGTAGCCCTGGATGGCGGTCAGCGGCGTGCGCATCTCGTGGGATACGTTGGCCACGAAGTCGGCGCGGATCCGTTCAAGCCGTTTCAGCTCGCTGACTTCATGGAAGACCAGCACGTAGCCCAGGAGTCCCTGTCGGGAATGCTCCAGGCGTACCGCGTTGGCGGCGAACCAGCGGTCGTCCCCCAGCGACAACTCCCGGTGGACGGAGTCGCAGTCGGTGTCGCTGTACAGCACTTCCTGGATGAGCGCCTGCATCTCGGGATGGCGGGAAACCTCGACCGTGGACATGCCCAGCACGCTGTCGTCCGGCGGCAGCTCGAAGATCCTGTGGGCCGTCTGGTTCACAAGGACGACCTTGCCCTTGGTGTCCAGCACGATGACCCCTTCCATCATGCAGCTCAGGATGGACTGGAGCCGTTCCCTTTCCGCCTTCATGTCCTCGAGGCGGCCGGTGAAAGCCTGCGCCAACTCGTTGAGGCCCTGTTCCAACTCTCCGAGGTCATCCTGGCGACGGACCGCGAGCACCTTGCCGGACGGCGTACCCGCGCCGGCCTTCCGGCAGAAGGCCACCATGTCCGCGACACGGCGGCGTGAGCGTCGCAGCCACACGACGGAACCCGCGACCGCCAGCGCGGACAGCAACCAGAACAGCATCGTAAACCAGGAGTCCACGGCGTGTCCTTCCGTTATTCTTCCAGAGTTCTTTCGTCCAGTTTGTAGCCCACGCCGCGTACCGTCACGATCCACTCGGGATTGCGGTCGTCGTGTTCGAGGGCTTCCCGGATGCGCCTGATATGCACGTCCACCGTGCGCGGCGTCACGTAGACGTCGGACCGCCAGACACCGTCCAGAATCTGGTCCCGGCTCAGTACCCGATTTCGATTCTGAATCAGAAACCGGAGCACTTCAAACCCCTTGAGCGTGAGCTTCACGGGCCTTCCGGCGACGTGCACTTCGTACGTGGTGAAGTCAACGCGCAGGGGTCCCTTCGCGTATATCTCGGAGACGTCCGGCGACGTCTGGGTTTCGGTGCGCCGAAGCACGGCCTTCACCCGCGCCACCATTTCCCTGGGGCTGAAGGGCTTGGTGATGTAGTCGTCGGCGCCCAGTTCCAGGCCTACCACGCGGTCGGCCTCGCCCGCCTTGGCCGTCAGCATAAGGATCGGCGTCTGGGCGGTTTCCGGGTTTTGCCGGATGATCTTGCAGAAGTCGAGCCCGGAAAGGTTCGGCAACATCAGATCCAGGACGATCAGCCTCGGGGGTTCCTGCTGGACGAGATCCAGGGCGTCTTCGCCGTTCTCGGCTTCGAGCACGCGAAAACGCTCCTGACTCAGATGGTAGGTGATGAGCTTGCGAATGTCCGCCTCGTCTTCCACGACGAGGATTTTGTCCGCCATGGAACTCCTCGGGGCCCGGTCTTCAAATGGTCCGGGGCACTTCCTTCACGTGGCGTATGCTTTTCCCCTTGACCAGGAAGATGACCATTTCGGCGATGTTGGTGGCGTGGTCCGCGATCCGTTCCAGGTACTTGGAGAGGAAGGTGATCTTCATCGCCCGGTTGATGGTCCTGGGCTCGGTGATCATGTAGGAAACCGTCTCGCGGAAGATCTGTTCGTTCAGGTCGTCGATCTCCTGATCGTCCTGACACACCTTCAACGCGAGCATCGTGTCCTCCTGGACGAAGGCGTTGAGGCTCTCGGAGATCATCCTCCGGCTGATCTCGGCCATGCGCGGGAGATCGATGTAGGGCTTGAGCGGAGCCTCCCGGATCAGCTCCAGGGAGCGCTCGGAGATGTTGACCGCGATGTCCCCGATCCGCTCCAGGTCGGTGGTGATCTTGAGCGCCGTCGTGACGAAGCGGAGGTCCTTCGCCGCCGGCTGGTGCAGTGCGATCAGGCGCACGCACAACTCGTCGATTTCGGCGTCCATCTGGTTGACCTCGGCGTCCCGCTGGATGACGCCCTCCGCGAGCGGTGCTTCGCGGTCCACCAAGGACCTGATGGCGCGGGCGATCTGATCCTCGACCAGCCCGCCCATCTGAATGATCCTTTCACGCAGGGACTTGAGCTCTTCTTCGTATTTTCGATCCGTGTGCTCGGGGCGCATGGCCAACCTCGTCGATCTGGCGTCCACGGTAGATCATGACACTTGAAAAGGTCATCTCATGTCATGTCGGCCATCCGGGTTACGGCGAGGTTACGATCACATTAAATCAGTGGACTTTCAAGCAGTTCCGGGGCCGTCAAGCGTCTGCGTCGGACGCGCTGCCGTTGCCGCCGTGCGCCGAAGCGCCCTGGCCGCCCTCGATCCGGTACGCTTCCGGATGCAGCTCCGAGTTGGCCTTGATGATGACCTGGCGATGGATCTCGCGCTCGAGCGCCTCCAGGCCCTCGCTGGCCTGGTCGTAGAGGAAGTTGGCGATGCCCGGGTGCACGTGCACGGTAATGCGCCCGCCGTTGGCGAGCTGGGCGCTCTCGCGCTTGATGTCGCGCAGCAGCTCGTAGGCGATGGTGGGTTGGGACCGGACCCGGCCGCGCCCGGCGCACTGGGGACACGGGACCAGCAGCAGGTTGCCGAGGTTCTCCCGGGTGCGCTGCCGGGTCATCTCCACGAGCCCAAGCCTGGAGACGGGCAGCACGCGCGTCCTGGCCTTGTCCTGCTTCACCGCTTCTCTCAGAGCTTCGTAGACCTTCTTCCGGTTGGCGGCCTGCGCCATGTCGATGAAGTCGATGATGATGATGCCGCCCACGTTGCGCAGGCGCAGTTGATGCACGACCTCGCGCGTCGCCTCCAGATTGATCTTGAGCACCGTGGCTTCGAGGTCCTTCTTGCCCACGTAGCGGCCGGTGTTCACGTCCACCGCGGTGAGCGCCTCGGTTTGCTCGATGTTGATGTGTCCTCCCGAATTCAGCCAGATCTTGGGTTCCAGCGCCTTGCGGATCTTGCGTTCGATCTCATAGCGGTCGAGCAGCGGCTCGGGGCTCTCGTACAGCGTCACGCGGCTCTTCAGGCGTGGCATGAACTGCTGCACGAACTCGACCACGCGCCGGTACTCGTTGGGTTGGTCGACCACCACCTCCTCGGTGTTGGCGTTGAAGAAGTCGCGGATGGTACGCGGGACGAGGTCCAGGTCCGGGTGGATCAGTTCAGGTGTCGCGGCGGAGTCCAGTTGTTTGCGGATCCGGTCCCAGAGCTTCGTGAGGAACCGGACGTCGCTTTGGATGTCCTTCTTGTTGCGCCCCTCACAAGCCGTGCGGATGATGAATCCGTCGTCTTCCCGCGCCAGTTCCTGGACGATCTCCTTCAGCCGTTTCCGTTCCTTGTCGTCCTCGATCTTGCGGGAAACCGCCACGTGGCGGGTGCCGGGCATGAAGACCAGGAACCGTCCGGGCAGGGAGATGTGGGCGGTGACGCGGGCCCCTTTCATTCCCAGGGGATCCTTGGCCACCTGAACCAGGATTTCCTGGGCCGGGCTCAGTTGCTGCTCGATTCGTTGCGGGCTCGGGTCGGGCCGGGTCTCGAGCAGCACCTCGTCACCGTTCTCCGACACCGTCGCGGGGAAGCCGCCCGACGGAGGGCCGACGTCGGACGCATGAAGGAACGCGGCCTTCTCCAGGCCGATGTCCACGAACGCGGCCTGCATCCCGGGCAGGACGCGCCCTACGCGGCCTTTGTAGATGTTGCCGACACAGCCCCTTTCCTGGTTGCGCTCGATGAGGAACTCCGCCAGGGCGTTGTCCTCCATCACTGCGATGCGGGTTTCCTCGGGGGTGGTGTTGATGAGAATGCGTCTCATGTGCCACGTGATTTCGTGGATAGGACGGCTGTCGAATGCCAGTGTGACGCGGCACACTAGGTTCAGGATAGGCGAGTCGCGGGGGAATGGCAAGCTGCCGCGGTGCGCGTTGCGGGGCGCGTGTTTGACACGGCAGGTTCCGGACGCTAGATTCCCGTAAACTCAACACGGGAACTTTGTGGACACGCTGAAAGGACAGGAAGCGAAAACGGGGGTCGTAGCCTCGGGCCGTTCCGTGATGCACACAAGGGTGCTGATGTTGAATCGTTCGTACCTGCCGATACACGTGACTTCCGTGCGCCGGGCCTTCTCGCTGCTGTATCTCGGCATCGCCAAGGTCGTCAACGAACAGTACCAGACTTTCGATTTCGAACGCTGGAGTGCGCTGAGGGTCCCCCTGGACGAGGATTCCGTGGGCATGGTGGACCGCGCCATCCGGATTCCGCGGGTCATCCTGCTGGTGCGCTACGACCGCGTGCCCAGGCGGCAGGTGCGCTTCAGCCGCGTCAACATCTACGCGCGTGACAAGTCCACCTGCCAGTACTGCGGGAAGCGGCTTCCGCGCCAACAGCTCAATCTGGACCACGTGATCCCCCGTTCGCGCGGCGGCACCTCCAGGTGGGACAACGTGGTTTGCTCCTGCGTCGCGTGCAACCGGAGGAAGGGAGGCCGGACGCCCCAGGAAGCGCGGATGCAACTGCTGCAGAAGCCCTACAAGCCCACGTGGACCCCTTTCGTTCAGGAAGACGGCGGCGGTGTGCGCCATCGCGAGTGGCTGCCCTTCCTGCCCGCCGTGGAGGCCTCCGCGCGGGGCGCCGCCGTGCCGGAGGATGCCGCATCCTGAACCCACATGTTGTGGTGACCCACCGCAGGTATCACTTCATATTGTGAAACTTCCTTGACACCCGCCCCCGCGTGTGGAATAAAATACGATGGAGGTACCGCGCCGGCGCGTTTGCCGGCGGCGCGGGATTCATCGCATGCGTCTGAAGGCTCTGGAAATTTCGGGATTCAAGTCTTTCGCCGAAAAGACCGCCCTGAACTTCACCGCCGACGTCACCGCCATCGTGGGGCCCAACGGGTGCGGCAAATCCAACATTGTCGACGCGCTTCGGTGGGCCATGGGCGAGCAGAGCGCCCGCCATCTCCGCGGCCAGTCCATGGAGGACGTCATCTTCGGCGGCAGCGAGCGGCTGGCGGCCATCGGCATGGCGGAGGTCACCGTCCTGCTGGACAACGCCGATGACAGCGCTCCCTCCGATTACGCCGCCTTCGCCGAGATCGCCGTCACGCGGCGCCTGTTCCGCTCGGGTGAATCGGAATACTTCATCAACCGGGTGCCCTGCCGTCTGCGCGACGTCGTGGACCTGTTTCTGGGGACCGGTATCGGCAACAAGTCCTATTCGATCATCGGACAGGGGCGGGTCGAGGAACTGGTCAACGCCAAGCCCGAGGACCGGCGCCGGGTCATCGAGGAAGCCGCCGGCACGAGCCGCTTCAAGAGCCGCAAGCAGGCGGCCGAGCGGAGGATGGAGCGCACGCGCCAGAACCTGCTGCGCGTCAACGACATCGTGCGCGAGGTGGAAGGCCAGCTTCGCAAGATCGAGTTGCAGGCGAGGAAGGCCGAGCGGTACCGGAACCTCAAGGAGGAGTTGAAGGAACGGGAGTTGTGCTGGGCGGGCATACGCAAACGGCGCCTGGAACGGGAGCTTGCCGAGCGCGGCGCGGCGATTCGCGCCGTCGAGGAGCGCGTCACGTCGCTGGTGGCGGCGATGCAGGCGCAAGAGGCCGAAAGCGAGCGGCTCCGCGCCGCGTTGCGGGAGGTGGAGGAGGCTGTCGGTTCGCTGCAGGAGCGGCTCTACCAGGCCAGGTCCGGCCTGCAGGCGGAGGAACAGCGGATCGAGTTCTTCGAACGTGCCGAAGAGGAGTCGCGCGGGTTTGCCGGGAGCGCGCGCGAGGAGGCCGTCCGGACAAGCGCGCGGCTCGAGGCGGTTGCGAGCGAGATCGAGGACCTGGGCAAGGCGGTCGACGATTTCTCGCGGGTTTGGCGCGGGGAAGCGGAACGCGTGGAGCGCACGGAGTCGGAGACGGAGGGTCTGCGTGCGCGGATCGGCGAGCTCCAGCAGGCGGTCGAGCGTGAACGGGAGGAGCGGTCGGATCGGATGTTCGAGCACTCGCGCCTGGTCAATTCGCGCCAGAGCCATCAGGAACGGCTGGAACGGCTGGGAACGGAGTCGGCGGAGAAGGACGGCGAGCGGCAGTCCATGGAGCAGGCGCTGGAAGCGCTGCGCCGGCAGCGCGCGTGCGAAGCCCGGGATCTCGGCGGCTGCGTGGCCCGCGCCGCCGCCATGGAGGATGCGCTGCGGCACGCGGACGCGGAGATGGAGCGAAGCCGGTGCGAACTGGCCGCGGATGAGGCCGTCCTCGGCCGGTTGAAGGAGGAGCTGCAGGAGGCGCGCTCCGCGCTGAGTTCCCTGGAAACCTTGCAGAAGAATTTCGAGGGCTATCAGGAAGGCGTGCGCGCCGTCATGGTCAAGCATGAGAGCAACGGCGGATCCGATGGGGTATGCGGGGTGGTGGCGGACTTCATCGAAGCTCCGGAAGAGGTGGAGAAGGCCTTGACGGCGGTGCTGGGAGAGCGGCTTCAGTACGTGGTGGTGCAGGGCCACCGGGAGGGAGTGGAGGCCATCGAGTACCTCAAGCGCGAATCGGCGGGGCGGGGCGGCTTCATCCCGCGCCGGTTCGAGCGCTGCAACGGCGCCGCCGCTCCGGCCCCGGCGGGTCCCGACGTCATTGCGCCGTTGCTGGGCCTGGTCCGGGTGAAGGACGGGTACCGGGACGTGGCCGACTACCTGCTGGGCGACGTGTCGGTCGTGAGGGACCTGGAATCGGGACTGGGGTTGTGGCGCGCCAACGGTTTCAGCCACTCGTTGGTCACCCTGGACGGCGAGGTCATCGATCCCATGGGGGTGGTCACCGGCGGCAGCGTCGAAAGTCTGCAGGGGGGACCGATCTCCCGTCGCCGCAGGATCAAGGAGTTGCACGAAGAGGTCGTTTCCGGGGAGGAAGGGGTGCGGCGGCAATGCGAGGGTGTGGCCGCGGGGCGCACGGCCCTCGAAACCATGGACGCGGAACACCGGCGGCTTGGGCAGGAGCTCCAGGAATTGGCGGTCAAGAAGGTGCAGCGGGAGCAGGAATTGCTGCGCACGGACCAGGCGGTGGCCCGGTCCGAGCAGGACCTGGCCACCATCGCCCAGGAACTGCGCCACGTGGCGGGCGAAGTGCAGACGCTGAACGAGTCCATCGCCGCATGCGAAACGGCCATCGTCGATAGTGCCCGGGAAGACGAGGTTTCGCAGGCGCGGTTGCGTGAGAACCAGGAGGCCCTGCGGGAGACCGCCGAGGAACTGCGCGCGGCTGAAGATCGCCTGACCGGGTGCCGCGTGAGCGCGGCCGAGGCGAGGGAGAGGGCGGAGAACGCCAGGTCCAACCTCGCCAACCGGGTCAGCCTGCGCGACGAGCTCGCGGTGCAACTCCGCGAGCGTGAAGCGCGCATCGCCGAAATGAACCGGAAGGCCGGGGAGATGAGGGAGGCGCGCGAACGGGCGGCATCGCGGGTGGAGGTGTTGCGGGTGGAGGCGGACGGTCTCGAGACCGAGGTGGCCGCGAGACAGCAGGATCAGCGGGAACTTGCCGGCCGCGCGCGCGAGGCGCAGGAGGCGGGTCACCGGATTCGTCCGGACGTGGATGCGTTGCAGCAGGAAGGGAACCAACTGCAACTGCACGAGCGCGAGACATCCATGGACTTGCGCTATCTGTGTGACGACATCCGGGAGAAGTACGGCGTGGAGCTCCCGGACCTTCCCGTGAAGCCGGACGATGCGCTCGAAAGCGCCGGCGACCTGTCCGAAGAGGTCGCGGAGTTGCGCGCGCGGCTTCAGCGCATGGGCGAGGTCAACCTCGGGGCCATCGGTGAGTTCGAGGAACTGACGGAACGAAGCCGGTTCCTGACCGCGCAGCGGGAAGACCTCGAACGCTCCATGGCCGACCTGCAGCAGACCATCACGAAGCTCAACCGCATCTGCCGGCTGCGGTTCAAGCAGAGCTTCGAGGAGATCAACCGGCAGTTCCAGGTGATCTTTCCGAAGCTGTTCCAGGGTGGCAAGGCGTCGCTGCTGCTGACCGACGAGAACGACTACCTCGAGACCGGGGTCGACATCGTCGCGCAGCCGCCCGGCAAGAAGCTTCAGTCCGTGGGCCTGCTCTCGGGCGGCGAAAAGGCCTTGACCGCGGTCAGCCTGCTCTTCGCCATCTTCCTGACCAAGCCCAGCCCTTTCTGCTTCCTCGACGAGGTCGATGCCCCGCTCGACGACGTCAACCTCGAGCGCTTCATCGACATGGTGAAAGAGATGACGCACCTGTCGCAGTTCATGATCATCACCCACAACAAGCAGACCATGCTCTCGGCGGACGTGCTCTACGGCATCACCATGGAAGACCCCGGGGTGTCCACGATCGTTTCCGTTGAAATGGTCTAGAGGCCTGTTTCGCCGGGTATCTCCGAGGTCGTGTCATGGCGTGGAAGGAAGGGTTGTTTTCGCGTCTCAGCCAGGGTCTGTCGCGGACGCGGGAGGTCCTGGCCGGGCGCCTGGAGCGGGTACTGACGGGGACGAACCCGTCGGAGGAGGACTGGGAGGCTCTGGAGGAGGTGCTGCTCGGAGCCGACTTCGGCGTGCGCGCGACCCAGAGGTTGCTCGACTCGGTGCGAGGGCCGTCGCGCGCGCGCGACGGCGCCGCCGCCGAGCTGTTGCAACAGGAAATCACGACCCTTCTGAAGGAACGTCCGGGGATCGGCTCCGGGCGCTACGCGGTCAAGCCCTGGGTGGTCATGGTGGTGGGCGTGAACGGTGTGGGCAAGACGACCACCATCGGGAAGCTCGCGTACCGGCTCCGTCGCGACGGGAATAAGGTGCTGCTGGCCGCGGCCGACACGTTCCGCGCCGGAGCCATCGAGCAGCTCGAGATATGGGGAGAGCGGGTCGGGGCGGAGGTCATCAAGCATGGCCCGGGACAGGACCCTTCCGGGGTGGTGTTCGACGCCGCGCAGGCCGCTCAGAAACGCGCGGCGGACGTCCTCCTCATCGACACCGCGGGCCGCCTGCACAACAAGGTGAACCTCGTGGAGGAGTTGAAGAAGATGCGCCGCGTCCTCGGCCGTGTGCAGGAGGGGGCGCCGCACGAGACGTTGCTGGTGGTGGATGCGAGCACGGGGCAAAACGCGGTCGTGCAGGCGAGGATATTTCAGGATGCGGTGGCCGTCAGCGGGATCGCGCTCACCAAGCTCGACGGCACGGCCAAGGGCGGCGTGGTGCTGAGCATTCAGCAGGAGCTGGCCATTCCGATGGAGTATGTCGGCGTGGGCGAAGGGGTGGACGATCTGCAGGAATTCGACCCCGATGCGTTCGCGCGGGCGTTCTTCGCGCCGTGAGGCAACCGGCGCGGAAAAGGTTCATGGCGCCGGCCGGAAAAGGTTGGCGTGTTGCTTGACATTGGCTTCCGGCAAATCCTAATCTATCGATTGAAGATTTGTTCGGTAGCTGTTTCATGGACCTCGATAAACTTGAACAATTGGAACGGTGGGTGGATCGCCTGGTCGAGCAGCATCGACGGATGAAGCAGGCCAAGGCTCAGGCGGAAGTGTGCCTCCAGGAGCGGGACACGGAGTTCAAGGCGCTGAACGAACAGATCCGACGGTACGAGCGTGAACGCGCCGCGCTGAAGGATCGCTTGACGAAGATTATCGGTCGGTTCGAGCACCTCGACCTCTCCTGAAGACGCGGGGGCTTCATGCCAAGGGCAGTCGACGTCCAGATCATGGGGCAGAAAGTCACTCTCCGGAGTGACGACGAAGAAGAGTACATACGCAGGGTGGCGGAGTATGTCGACGGCAAGATGCGCGAGGTGAGCGAGTCGATGGCGTCAAAGAACAAGTACAGCGTCGCCATGCTCGTGGCGCTCAACATCGCCGACGAATACCACCGGCTCAAGGAGGATTGCGACGCGGCTTCGACGCGGATGGACCGGTTGCTGGAGAGGTTGACGACGGCGTTGTCCGAAGATAGCTGAAAGACCCTCCTTCCGTTGACGCCCGCGCGGAGCGTCGAACGAAGCAGGCGCGACGGCGCCCTGCTTCAAACTCGACTCGGGACTTGACGTGAGTTCCCAGGAAAGGAACATGAAGCGGGCGCTCAGGGGCGCGGTGCTGGCGAAAAGGGATGCTTTGTCGCCCGTGCTGGCCCGCGCCTGGGGACAAGGGATCCAGCGGCGCGCGCTGGCCTTGCCCGCTTACCTGGCCGCTCGGGCGGTCGCCCTCTACAGCCCGCTGGGCAACGAAGTCGAGACATCGGAGATCTTTCGGGCCGCGCTGAAAGCCCGCAAGCGGCTGTACTACCCCAAGGTGACCGGCGATGTGGCCGGCGCATACCGGGTCCGGGCCAAGGGGGACCTCGTTCCGGGCCGGTACGGAATACTTGAGCCGGAGGGAGATGAGCGGTTGCCCGGATCCGGCGGGGATGCGCTCGCGGTGTTCGTCCCGGGAGTGGCTTTCGACATACACGGAAACCGCATCGGTCGCGGCGGCGGTTGGTACGACCGCTGGTTGGAGGGGCTGGATGTGTGCGTGCCAAGAATTGCCTTGGCCTACGAATTTCAACTGCTTGAGGAAGTGCCTGTGGAGCGGGGAGATCTGCCGGTCCACACCATCGTGACGGAGAGCAGAATCATAGCCTGTGATGGGTCGGAGCATCGCCGAGCCGAGCCCGACGTATAGATCTTCCCGACGTTCCCGGGTTTCCGGGAGGTAACTTGTCTTGGAAACTTTGTTTTCCCTGATTGTGGGCGTTGCCGTAGGGTGCCTCGCCGTCGCGGCCGTCCTTTTGGTTCGCTGGAAGCTGCGCGAACGCGGGGAGTCGCGCGACCGGAACGACGCCGCGCGAGTTCTGGAGGATGCGCGCCGGCAGGCCGAGGCCGCCCTCAAGGAGGCGGACGTCGAGGCCAAGGAAAGGATACTCAAGGCGCGTTCCGAGTTCGAGGACGAGGTTCGGGATGCGCGCAAGGACCTGCAACTGGGCGAGCGGAGGTTGCAGTCCAGAGAAGAGGTCGTGGACAAGCGGCTGGAGAGCCTCGAGAAGCGTGAAACCGGTTTGACGAACCGGGAGGGCCTGATCGAAAGGCGGGAGCAGGGGCTGGACGAGAAAGAGGCGGAATCCCAGCGACTGCTGGATGAGGCCAGCCGGCAGCTTGAGATCGTCGCGGGTATCAGCCGCGAAGAGGCGAAGAGGAGCCTGATGGAGGAGATGGTGGAGGAGGCGAGGCACGACTCCGCCAGGCGCATACGGCTCATGGAAGAGCAGGCCAGGGCGGAGGCGGACCGCGAAGCCAAGAAGATGATCGCGCTGGCCATCGCGCGTCTGGCCGGGGACTTCGTGGCGGAACGCACCGTGTCCGTGGTTTCCCTGCCCAATGACGAGATGAAGGGCCGGATCATCGGTCGCGAGGGGCGCAACATCCGGGCGCTGGAGGCGGCCACCGGTATCGACCTCATCGTGGACGACACGCCGGAATCCGTGATCATCTCGGGACACAATCCGATTCGCCGGGAAATCGCCCGCCTTTCATTGGAAACCCTCATCTCCGACGGGCGCATTCATCCGGGGCGAATCGAGGAAGTGGTGCGCCGCTCCGAAAGAGAGGTCGACGAGGTCATCAAGGAAGCCGGACAGAAGGCGGTGTTCGACGTCGGCGTCCACGGCGTTCACCCCGAGTTGGTCAAGCTGCTGGGGCGGCTCAAGTTCCGCTACAGTTACGCCCAGAACGTCTTGTTGCACTCCATTGAAATGGCCTTCATCTGCGGCGCCATGGCCGCCGAGCTCGGCCTCAACGAGAAACAGGCCCGCCGCGCGGCGCTGCTGCACGATATCGGCAAGGCCGTCGACCATGAGGTGGAAGGCTCCCACGCCATCATCGGCGGCGAGCTGGCACGCAAGTACGGCGAGTCGCCCAAGATCGTGAACGCCATTGCCGCGCACCACGAGGAGGTCCGGGCCGAGACCATACTGGCTCCGCTCGTGGATGCCGCGGACGCCCTTTCGGGCGCGCGTCCCGGCGCGCGCCGCGAGATGCTGGAGACCTACATCAGGAGGCTGGAGGAGTTGGAACGGATCAGCAATTCGTTCAAGGGGGTGGAAAAGTCCTACGCCGTCCAGGCGGGAAGGGAACTCAGGATCATGGTCCAGGCGGCACAGGTGTCGGATGACGAGGCCGCCTCCATGGCTCGGGCCGTGGCCAAGAAGGTGGAGAAGGAGATGGCCTACCCGGGCCAGATCAAGGTGACGGTGATCCGGGAGACGCGGGCCGTGGAGTACGCGCGCTGACGGGGAGGGTTGTCCGCCGAGATGAACATGAGCCCTGAAGAGCAACTGGAGCACCTGAAGCGCGGCGCGGTGGAGATCATTTCGGAGGAGGAGCTTCTCCGGAAACTCAGGAAGGGGACGCCTTTGCGGGTCAAGACCGGGTTCGACCCCACGGCGCCGGACCTGCACCTTGGCCACACCGTGCTCATCCAGAAGATGAAGCAGTTCCAGGATCTCGGCCACCAGGTGATCTTTCTCATCGGAGATTTCACCGGGATGATCGGGGATCCGTCGGGCAAGTCCGAGATGCGCAGGCAGCTCGGCCGGGAAGAGGTCCTGGAGAACGCGGCCACCTACAAGGAGCAGATCTTCAAGATCCTGGATCCCGCGACCACGGTGGTGGACTTCAACAGCCGGTGGATGGAGCGGCTCGGCGCCGCCGGGCTGTTGGATCTGAGCGGGAAATACACCGTGGCCCGGATGCTGGAGCGGGACGACTTCAAGAAGCGGTACCACGCGCGGGAACCCATCGGCATCCACGAGTTCATGTATCCCCTCATCCAGGGATACGACTCGGTGGTGCTCGAGGCCGACGTCGAGCTGGGCGGGACGGACCAGAAGTTCAACCTGCTGGTGGGGCGCGAGCTTCAGCGGGAGACGGGCATGGAGCCCCAGGTGGTCTGCATGATGCCGCTGCTGGAGGGTACCGACGGCGTTCACAAGATGAGCAAGAGCCTCGACAACCACATCGGCATCGCCGCGCCCCCCGAAGAGATGTATGGCAGGACGATGTCGATCTCGGATGATCTGATGTGGCGCTACGCCGAGCTTCTCAGCGACCGTCCCATGGAGGAGATCCACGGGGAGAAGACCGCGGTGGCGGCGGGCTCCGTCCATCCCATGAACGTCAAGAAAGCCCTGGCCGCGGAGATCGTGGCGCGGTTTCACGGGCACGAGGCCGCCAAGTCGGCCCAGGAGTATTTCGAGACGCGGCATCAGCGCCGGAACATCCCACGAGATATCCGCAAGAGCTTCTCGCCGCCCGACCGGATCTGGGTCTGCCAGTTGTTGCTGGACCTGGATTTCGCCCGCTCCAGGAGCGACGCGCGCCGGCTGGTGGCGCAGCGCGCGGTGCGCGTGGACGGCGCGGTGGTGGACGATCCCAACTTCGAGTTCCACAGGGACGTCCACCGTGTCGTGGAGGTCGGGAAGAACCGTATCGCCCAGGTGAAGTAAGGGAAAAGTTTTCGGCGGGCCTGTTGACATGGGTCCGGCTTTGGGATAAACAATGTCTTCTCTGCCGTCGTGGCAGATGGTCCCGGTCTTTGAAAACTAAATAGTAGCGCTGTCCCGCTTGACGGGACAGAAATAGGTTCAGGGCTCTCAATTTGTCGCCGCTGTGCTGTTCTTGTTCGTCAAGAGCCGCGTCAAGCGGCAAAATTTTCTTCGAGAGTTTGATCCTGGCTCAGAACGAACGCTGGCGGCGTGCTTAATACATGCAAGTCGTACGAGAAAGTCCCTTCGGGGATGAGTAAAGTGGCGCACGGGTGAGTAACACGTAGGTAACCTACCTCAGGGACCGGGACAACCTACCGAAAGGTGGGCTAATACCGGATCAGACCACGGGGGCTTCGGCCCCAGCGGCAAAAGTTGGCCTCTGCGTGCAAGCTAACGCCATGAGATGGGCCTGCGGACCATTAGCTTGTTGGTGGGGTAATGGCCTACCAAGGCTGAGATGGATAGCTGGTCTGAGAGGATGATCAGCCACACTGGGACTGAGACACGGCCCAGACTCCTACGGGAGGCAGCAGTAGGGAATCTTGGGCAATGGGCGAAAGCCTGACCCAGCAACGCCGCGTGGGTGATGA
>JAPPNE010000006.1 GCA_028818775.1 Deltaproteobacteria bacterium
CGCGCCTCCCGTACACCGCCCGCTCGGCGAGACGGGCCGGAGCGGCGGCAGCGCTTGCCAGCAGGACCCAGGCCAGCCTGCCGCCGTAGCCGGCGTCGCAACGGCCGTTCTCCCGCAGAAGACGCACCCACGCGGAGAACGGAGACATGGCGAAGGTGTGTCTGAACGGGGCGGAGGTGCGTGTGTCCTGCATCACGGATACGCCTCTTGCTGCGATTCGATCGCCCGGACAGGCCGCTGCGAACCGGCGACGGGACAGGACGGCACCGCACTACAGCAGCGGCAGGATGGCGCCGAACAGCACACCCTCGAACAGCGTCCGTTGCAGCACCAGTTCCAGGCTCACGTACACCAGCGCCCACACGGTCACGGCCGCGACCGCGCATCGCGTCCAGGAGAGCCGGGCGAAGCTGCGCAGGAAGAGCAGCATGTAGATGGGGATGGTGGGCTGGAAGCCGATGAGGATCACCAAGCCGCAGAAGACCCCGAGCCAAGCCACGATTGGGGCGGCCTTGGCCCAGGGCGCGACCTCCACGGTGTCGTCGGGCGCCGCGCTCGGGGAGAGCAGCTCTCGCCCGAGGCAAAAAAGGACGAACGCCAGGGTCGGGATACCCAAGACCAGGGGCACGAGCCCGCCTTGTCCATCGAAGCCGAAGGACGGGATGACCACCACCAGCACCACCCCCAGGTAGAGCAGGTTGACGATCACGTAGCTGTAGTTCACGCGTTTCATGGCGTCGTCGTTGAACGGGTGCGCAGCCGCGTGATCACCGGGACCGCCACCATGATCAGGATGAGGATCCACGAGATCACGCTGTCGAAGAAACCGAGATAGCTGCCGTCGTGGATCCGCAGCGTCAGCAGGAACGACTTTTCCGCCAGGTTGCCCAGCACGAAGCCGATGACCAGGGGCAGGATCGGCACGCCCGCCCGTCGCATGGCGAAGCCGAACACGCCCAACAGCACCACCAGCACCACGTCCCAGATGTTCTCCCGCAGGATGTAGGTGCCCGCCAAGGCCACCACCGCGATGATGGCGGACAGGTAGTGCACCGGCACCCGGGTGATGACGGCCAGGTAGCGGGCGGCCAGCAGGCCGACGATGCTGGCGAAAGCATTGGACACCACGTAGCCATTGAGCAGGGTCCAGATGAAGATGGGGTTGTCCAGGATCAACTGCGGTCCCGGCGAGATCCCGTGCATGATGAAGATGCTCAGGAGCAGGGCCATGGCCAGGCTTCCGGGAATGCCGAAGCTCAGGGTGGTGAGCAGCGCGCCGCCGTCCTTGGAGTCGTTGGCCGCCTCGCTGGCGATGACGCCCTCGGGATTGCCGGTGCCGAAAGTGTCGGGGCTCCTGGAGGACTGTACGGCCACCGTGTAGGCGATGAGGTTGGCGGTCTCGCCGCCCACCCCGGGGATAATCCCCACCAGGGTGCCGATGGACGAGCTGCGCAGCAGGCAGACGGCGTAGCGGAAGTTCTCCATCACTCCCTGCCACGCGCCCCGGATGCTGGCCTGGATGTTGTCGCGGGCGATGGTGCCGCCTTGGGCCGAGTAGTTGATCAGCTCGCCGATGGCGAACAGCCCCACGAAGAACGGGATCAGGGGAATGCCGTCCCACAGATACTCGCTGCCCATGGTGTAGCGGATGAGGCCGGTGGGCTCGTTGAGGCCCACCAGCGACAGCAGGATGCCGACCCCGCCTGCGATGAGGCCGTTAAGAAGCGAGCCCTGGCTCACCGTGGCGGTGGTGACCAGCCCGAACACCACGAGCCAGAAAATCTCGGGGTGGCCGAAGGCGATCACCAGCGGGCGCATGACCTGGATCAGCAGCGCCAGGATCACGAGGCCGAACAGCGCCCCCAGCAGGCAGGCCCCGGCAGAAAGCCCCAGCGCCCGCGCGGCTTCGCCGCGCTTGGCCATGGGGTAGCCGTCGAAGCAGGTGGCGGCGTTCACCGGGGTGCCCGGGGTGTTGAGCAGGATGGCGCTGATGGAGCCGCCGAAAGAGCTAGCGCCCATGATGCCGGAGAACAGGTAGACCGCGGTGATGGCGTCCCAGGTGAAGGTGAACGGCAGCAGCATCGACATGGCGAGGATGCCGCCGAGCCCGGGGACCGCGCCGAAGATCAGCCCGATGATGCTGCCGACGCACAGCGTCAGAATGACGTGCGGCTCCGAGATGGTGACCAGGGCGCCGCCGAAACCCTCAAACATGAACGCGGGTGTCCTGTGTCACGGGAGCGCCAAGGTCCGGAAGAGAGCGGCGCGACACGGTCCGTCAAGCCGGGACCGCATCGCGCCGCCATGGGCAAGGATCACTTGATGTACTTCTTGAGCAGAGGGGTGTTGTCCCCCACCAGGGCGATCATGTCGGCGATGAGCTTGGTGGTGTTTTCCCTGCTCAACGGCGCGACGATGTTGCCGTTGGCCTCGATCCTGTCCTTCAGCTTCGCGTCGTTGTTGACCTTCACCAGGGCCGCTTCTATCACGGACGCGATGTTGGCGGGGGTCTTGGGCGGCAGCGCGTAGAGGTTCTGCCCCACCAGCGAAGCCGATCCCAGTGCCGGGAACCCCTGTTCCACGCCGGTCGGGATGTCGGGGAACTTGGGATGCCGCTCCGGCAGGTAGACGACGATGGCCTTGGCCTCGCCGGACTGGACCGCCGTGGTCCAGCGCTTGGTCAGCGGCAGGTTCGTGATGGTGATGTCGCCGCGGATGATGCCCGTGATCAACTCGGGCCCCTTGAATCCGGCGATGAATTCCACCGGGAAGCCCACGAGGTTGGCGGTGATGACGGAGATGGGGAACGTGTTCCCGCCGGTTCCGGTGATGCCCGCCTTGATGGGTTTCTTGGCCGTCGTCATCTGCTTGAGCGACGTCCACTGGTCCTTGCCCGCCTTGGTGGTGGCCTGCA
>JAPPNE010000007.1 GCA_028818775.1 Deltaproteobacteria bacterium
TGCGTCCTTCGACTTCGCTCCGCTGGCGCTCCGCTACGCTCAGGACGAACGGTGGAAGTTCCACTTTCCGAACGGTCAGAGGTTCCACTTTCCGTTCGTCCTGAGCGTAGCGGAGCGCCAGCGGAGCGAAGTCGAAGGACGCTCCCTGGCAGCCCGTCACGGGGCGCCGGCACGCGGGCATCATGACGCTGATCCTCACCAACGAGGAGATCGAGAGCTGCTTCACCCTGGAGGAATGCTTCAGGGTGTTGGAGCCTGCGTTCATCGACTTGGGCAACGGCGCCGCGGCGAACCTGCCGCGCCAGGATCTGCTGGTGCCGGGGCCGCTGGAGGGAAGCTACCACGGCCTCAAGTCCGCCGGCGGCTCCATGCCGCGTTTCGGCGTGACCGCGGCGCGGCTGACCTCGGATATCGTCACCTGGCCGGAGGTGGACGGCGAGCGGCGCCGTGTCAAGGTGCCCCTGGCCATGGGTGACAAGTACGTGGGCCTGGTGTTCCTGTTCAGCACCGCCACCGGCGAGCTGCTGGCCATCTTCCCCGACGGCCTCGTCCAGGCCATCCGCGTGGGCGTCACCAACGCCTTGTCGGCCAAGTACATGGCGCGTCCTGAATCGTCGGTGCTCGGGCTCTACGGCTCCGGGTGGCAGGCCCGGTCGGGCCTCCTGGCCATGTGCTCGGCCATGCCCATCCGGGAGGTCCGGGTCTACAGTCCCACGGAGGAGCACCGCCAGGCCTTCGCCCGTGAAATGGACGGCCGGGTGGAGGCCGAGGTGCGCGCGGTGGACCTTCCCGAGGACGCTGCTGACGCAGCCGACATCGCGCTCCTCACCACCAACGCCCTGGAACCCTTCTTCCCGGCCGCCTGGGTCCGCAAGGGTATGCACATCGCCACCGTCCGCTCCAGCGAGATGACCGTGGACGCGCTGCTGCGCTGCGACCGGCTGGTGGTTTCCAGCCGGGAAGCGGCCCGGCTGGTGACGCTGCCGGGCGAGGAGGAACGAATCCCGGAGGCCGGCGAGGGTGACTACCGCCGAGAGGAACTGAGCGGCACCGAAGCCGATTGGAGCCGGAGACCCGAGTTGGCGGAGGTCATGGCAGGGAAAGTTGCAGGCCGGGAAAGCGAGGCGGAAGTGACCTGCATGCTCAACTACGTCGGGCTCGGGCTTCAGTTTGCCGCCGCCGGAGCGCGGATCTACGAGTTGGCCAGGGAACGCGGCCTCGGCAGGGACCTGCCCACCGAATGGTTCTCACAGGACCTGCACTCGTAGGCACAGCGCATGGAGCGCCCGCCGTGAGATGCGGCACCGCACTTCGCCAACGCGGCCTACGGGAAGAAGAGCAGCTTCACCAGCAACGCGATGATGGCGGGTTCGAAAGTGAAGACTGCCAGCTTGAGCACGGCAACGCTCTTGTCGAGCTTGGCGATGTCATCGCGCAAGGCCTTCTCCAACCTGGCGTGGTCCTCTTTGGCGGACAACTCCAGCCTGGCGTGGTCCTCCCTGTTGGACAACTCCAACTTGGCGTGATCCTTCTTGGTGGACAACTCCAGCCTGGCGTGGTCCTCCTTGGTAGA
Organism: Deltaproteobacteria bacterium; assembly: GCA_028818775.1. Taxonomy (NCBI): domain Bacteria; kingdom Pseudomonadati; phylum Myxococcota; class Myxococcia; species Deltaproteobacteria bacterium. Next base: position 1,574 of record JAPPNE010000007.1, read on the forward strand.
CAACTCCAACCTGGCGATGTCTTCCTTGGTAGACGCCTCCAACCTAGCGATGTCCTGCTTGGTGGACGACTCCAACCTGACGATGCTTTGCTCTAATACGGATATGTCTTCCTTGGTAGCGAGATGGTCGGCGTGCGGGATAGCGGCTGCCGCCGACCTCGCCTTCTCCTTGGAAGCTCCGGCTTCAATCAGCGCCTCGTAGACTTCTAGAACGATCACGGTCATGGCTCCGTCCCCGCCGACTTCAGGTATTGTAGTTCGATTATTCAAAAAGGCAACCTCGATACAGGACAGTATCCGAGCCCGGCGGACAGGCACTGCCCTCACAGTCACAAATCGACACTCTCGTACCGTTCTTTAGCCCAAGGCGTTCTTTCTCCGGCGGCCGGGGCGAGCTTACGGAGTCAGCAGGATCTTGCCGGTGGTCTTTCGGGACGCCAGCAGGCGATGGGCCGCGGCGGCCTGGGTCAGCGGAAGGGTGTGGCCGATGCGTACAACGAGTTTTCCGGACTCGACCCATCGGAGCACGTCTCCGCCCCGGGCGAGGATCTCGGCGCGATCGGTGGTATGGTGGGTGAGGCTTGGACGGTTGAGGGAGAGGGATCCCTTGGCGTTGAGCACGGCGGTGTCGAAGGGCGGCACGGCGCCGCTGGACTGGCCGTAGATCACCATGCAGCCGCGCGGCGCCAGGGCATCGAGGCTCTTCTCGAAGGTGCTCTTCCCCACCGAATCGTAGACGACGTTGACGCCGCGTCCATCGGTGAGCCGGCGCGACTCGGCGGCGAAGTCTTCCTTGGCGTAGTCAATGACCGCGTCGGCGCCGGCTTCCGCGGCGATGCGCGCCTTCTCGGGCGCCGACACGGTGCCGAACACCCGTGCGCCGCGCATCTTCGCCATCTGCACCAGCAACAGTCCGGTGCCGCCGGCGGCGGCGTGGACGAGCACCGTGTCCCCGGCGCCCACCGGGTAGGTGTCGCGGGTGAGGTAGTGGGCGGTCATGCCCTGGAGCATGGCGGCGGCCGCGGATCGGTGGTCCACCGCCTCCGGGACCCGCACCAAGTGACGCTGCGGCACCGCGGCCAGCTCCGCGTAGGAGCCGTATCCGTTGGAGATGCCATAAGCGACCCGGTCGCCGACCCGGACTTCGGAGACGTCCCGACCGATGCCGATCACGGTGCCGGCGCCTTCGGCACCGGGGATGTAAGGGAGCGTGCGGCCGTGGTGGCCGCCCCAATGGAAACCGGAGCGGTAGTAGATGTCCAAGTAGTTCACCCCGCAGGCCGCGACCTTCACCAGCGCTTCGCCCGGCCCGGGCTCCGGCGCCTCCACCTCCTCGTGGCGGAGCACCTCCGGACCGCCCAGCTCATGCACCCGGACGGCCTTCATCGCGGACCGGGGAACGTGGGTGAACCGCCGAAGCGAGCGTAGTCCCTGCGCCCGTGCTTCCCTTCCGAGGGCCGGCGACGCGAGGGCAGCCTCCGGGAAACAATGCGGGTGCGCGTCTCCGCCATCAGTCCAGCAAAGCCACCACCCGTGCCGGCGCGGACTCGGTCTTCCACTTGGCCGGGAGCGCGATGATCTTGGCGGTGGGGCCGATCTGGTCGAGGTTGATGAGGTTCTCGATCTGGCAGGTGACCTTGGGCAGGATGGTGCGGTGCACGGTCATGCCGCTGGTAAGGATCTCATCGGCGTGCTGGTAGTCGGCACCCTTCTCCTCTTGGGCGAAGTCGTAGCCGATGACCGCGGGCTGCTTGTCCACGACCCACTGGGCCGCCTCGCGCGAGAGAAACGGTGAGTCGTTCCACCAGGACGGGTCGGTGGTGCGGTGTCCCTTGGGCCAGTCGGTGCGCAGCAGCAGGATGCCGCCGGGCTCGATCTGTACCCCCTGCCCGGCCAGCGCCGCCTCCGCCCGCTCCATGTCCTCCGGCGTGATGCGCGCTCCGGGCTGGCACCGGAAAGACAGGTCCAGCACCACCGCCGTGCCGATCAACGGCTCCAGCGGGAGCTGCTCCACCGACGGCTTGTCGCGGAAGAAATGGTGCGGCGAATCGATGTGGGTGCCCGCGTGAACGGTCAACTCCACGAGGTTGGAGACGAACCCCTTGTCCTCCCAGTCGATGATGGGCTTGATCCTGAAGTAGGTCTCGTCGGGGGCGAACGGCGCCGAGTCGCACTCCTCCACGGTCATGCTGAGATCAACGATGCGCATGGCAGCGGCTCCTTTCCCCAAGACAAAAAGCTCGCGTCCTTATATCATTGCACGGCGTCTGAAAGTCAACGCGCCCTGAACCGCGCGGCAACACGCATCGAAGGAGGCGACACCATGATCTACGAAGTAAGGATTCAGACGGTGGATCCCGACAAGCGGAGCGACTACGTCAAAGCCTACAAGGAAGCGATCCAGTCCAGCAAGGAGGCCGGATGCCACGGCGGTTACATCATGTGCAGCGATGACGATCCTTCGAGGGTCATGGTCCTGCTCCACTGGGAAACCCGCGAACACCACGAACGCTGGCGCGGCACGCCGCCCCACGTAAAGTTCAGGGAGACCATCGACCCCTGGCAGACCCAGCCCAGCATCGGGGACTACTACGTGGTCGAGACCATCTGACGAACTCATGCCGAGGTGAACCCCGATCAGCCGCGTCGATCCAGCGGCTCGAACTCAAGCCCCGTGGCGCCCACGTAGCGCGAGTTGGGCCGGTAGAGGCGGTTGTTGTCCATCTGCTCGATGATGTGCGCCGACCAGCCCACCACCCGGCTCATGGCGAAGATCGGCGTGTTCAGGCTGATGGGGATCTTCATCATGTGGTAGATGGGCGCGGCGTAGAAGTCCACGTTGGGGCACAGGTTCTTCTCCCGCCGCATGACCTCCTCGACGGTGATGCAGATGTCGCTCAGCCGCGTGTCGTCAAGCTGCCTGCCGAGCAGCACCCCCCACTTCTTGGCCACCTCCACGCGCGAGTCCGCGGTCTTGTAGATGCGGTGCCCGAATCCCATCACGCGCTCCTTACGGCGCAGGCTCTCCTCCACCCAGGCCTCCGCCCGGGACGGCTCGCCGATCTCCAGGATCACGTCCATGGCCTTCTCGTTGGCGCCGCCGTGGAGCGGCCCCTTGAGCGCGGCGATGGCGCCCACCACCGCGCCGTACAGGTCCGACAATGTCGAGGCGATCACCCGCGCGGTGAACGTGGAGGCGTTGAACTCGTGCTCCATGTACAGGATCAGCGTCACCTCCAGAACCCGGGCCTCGAACTCGTCCGGCTGCTCGCCCCGCAGCATGTAGAGGAAGTTGGCCGCGTGGTTGAGCATGGGGTCCGGTTCGACCACCTCCAGCCCCTGGGACAGCCGGTGCAGCGCCGCCACCACCGTGGCCATGCGCGCCAGCAGGCGCGTCGCCTTCCTCAGGTTGGCGTCGCGGGAATCATCGCCGGCATCGGGGTCGTAGAGCGCCAGCGCCGACACCGCCGTGCGCAGGGCGTCCATGGGCACCGCATCCGACGGCAGCCCCTTCAGGCTCTCGACCACGCCCGGCGGCAGCCCCCGCTGCGAGCGCAACTCCTCATCGAACGCGCCGAACTCGGCTCCGCTCGGAAGCCTGCCGTGCAGCACCAGGTAAGCCACCTCCTCGAATACCGCCTGCTCGGCCAAGTCGTGCACGTCGTAGCCGCGGTAAACCAGCTCACCTTCCGGACGGACCGAGCAGATGGCGGTCTCCCCGGCCACCACGCCTTCAAGGCCCGGTTTCACCTCTGACATCGCTGCCTCCTGTACCGGCGCCGAGCGGCGGCGCCCCGAAAGACCCTCGAAAGGGCCATTGGACAATGACTTCCACAAGAATGGTCTTGACCGATCCAACCGCCGGTCCGGCCGCTAATTCCCTTTTCCCTTGTGAACTCCGTGGCCCATGCTCTGGTGTTTCCCATGGGACATCCCGGACTCGGACCCTTCCTTTCCGGCCATCCCGCCGAAATGAAGCTTCTTGATCAAGCGGTCCCGACCCGGCTTGGTGAAATCGAGCTTGAGCGCCCACTCGCCCGTCATCTCCAGCTCGATGCGAACCCGATACATGCCGGCCATCCCATGCGGCTCCGCGGTCACGGGTCGGACGTTGTGGGCGCCGGGCATGGACGGCATATCGGCGCCCACCGTGAACTCGGCGCCGGCGATCGGGGCGCCGCTGCCCTTGGCCTTCACGGTGATCATGCAGTCGTAGACGAGCTTCTCATCGGTGGGTTTGCACTCCACCTCGGCCGCCTTCCGCTCGGCCGCGGCTGCCGGCATCGGAAGCAGGCCCAGAGCGGCAACGACGACCACTACAAATGGTAGATCCTTCATCCGAAGTTCTCCTTTCTTGGCCGTGTCGCGGCGATTTCTCACCTTCCCGAAGCGGGATCGAGAGGCGCCCCGGCGGACACGCCCAGATAGTGTGAGACGAGCCGGTGGTCCGACAGCAAGTCCGAAGCCGTCCCCTGAAGTGTGATCCGCCCGCTTTCGAGCACGTAGCCCCGGTCGGCGAGCGCCAGGGTCTGCCGGACGTTCTGTTCCACGAGAAGCATGGTCAGGCCCTGATCGCGCAATCGCCGGATGAGGGCGAAAACCTCCTCCGCCAATTTCGGTGACAGGCCAAGCGAAGGTTCGTCCAGCAGCAGCAGCCGGGGCTCGGCCTCGAGGCCCCGGGCGAGGGCCAGCATCTGCGCCTCGCCGCCGCTCAGGCTGGCGGCCGGCTTTTCCAGCTTGTCGGCGAGGGCGGGGAACAGGCGCCGCAGGCCCGGACGGTCGCGGCGCCGGAGCACGAACGGGCCGCGGCGGTGAGCGGCGACCCGGAGATTCTCTTCCACGCTCAGGGTGCCGAAGATCAACCGTCCTTCCGGAACCTGGACGATGCCGCGAGCGACAACCGCGTGCGCGGGCAGGCCCCCGATCGGCTGTCCCTCGAACAGCACGTCGCCCGTTTCCGGCGCCACGATGCCCGAGACGGCATTGAGAATCGAGGTCTTGCCGGCGCCATTCGGGCCGATGATGCAAACGATCTCGCCGGTCCGCACTTCCAGCGAGACTCCATGGACGGCACGAAGGCCGCCGTAGGAAACGTGCAGCCGCCGCACTTCAAGCATCAGGCTCACCCTCGCCTCCCAGATACGCTTGCCGGACCCGGGCGTCGGCAAGCACCCGGTCCGGGGGCCCTTCCGCGATCTTGCGGCCGAAATCCAGCACGCAGAGACGGCTGCATACGCCCGCGATCAAGGCCATCTTGTGCTCGATCACCACACAGGTCCGGCCCGGGGCGACGACTTCATGGATGAGCCGCGCCATGTCGGCGGTCTCGGCCGGCGTCATGCCGCCCGCGGGCTCGTCCAGCAGCAGAAGCCTTGCGTCGACAGCAAGGGTGCGGGCGATCTCCAGGCGGCGCCGCGCCGGCAGCGGCAGGTGCTTCGCCAATACTTCCCGGTCTCCCAGGAGCCCCACCTGCTCCAGCACCTCGTCGACTCTTCGCGCGTCCCCGCACCCGGCTGCCGGCCGGCTGCGCAACAGGCCGAACAGGCCGCCGGAAACCCGGCTGTGCTGCGCTGCCCACACGTTGTCGAAGACGGTCATGGTGGGAAACAGGCGGATGTTCTGGAAGGTGCGCGCGATCCCCAGGCGGGCGATACGGTGCCCGGCCCACCCGGTGATGTCCGTGTCCTGGAAGGCCACGCGCCCCGCGGTGGGAGGGTAGACACCGGTGACGACGTTCAGGAGCGTGGTCTTGCCCGAGCCGTTGGGCCCGACAATGCCGAGAACGTCTCCGGTCTCCACCGCGAGGTCGATGCCGGCGAGGGCGGCCAGTGCGCCGAAACGTTTTTCAACGCCGCTGAGCGCCAGCATGGTTTCGTCTCCGGAACAGCGTCTTCAACCGGTGCACCCGCTCCTCGTCGAGGATGCCTCGCGGCATGAAGATCAGCAGTATCGCCGCCAGACCGCCGAACACGATCATTCGATAGCCCTGAATGAACCGCACCGCTTCGAGAAAACCGATGTCGATGGCCACGCCGATGAACGGCCCGAACGCCGTGCCGAGGCCGCCGATCAGACCGTAGGCCAGGGCGTGCACCCCGAGCATCACGTTGAAGAACTGCGGCTCCACGTAGGTGGTGAAGTGCGCGTAGAGCGCGCCGCCGATGCCGGCGATGGCGCCGGCCATGCCCGCGGCCAGAATGCGGTAGCGAACGGTGTCCAGGCCCTGCATTTCCGCCAGCAGGTCGTCCGAGCCGAGCATTCTGAAGACGGAACCCAACCGGGACCGCTCGATGAGCAGCAGCACGATCAGCACCAGCGCCAGCAGGCCGTAGATCAGCAGCATGAAGTGGGCCAGGCTGAGGTCGCGCTCGAACATCCAGCGGATGCCGTGGAATCCCTCCGCGCCGGCGGGACCTACAAGTTCCCCCTCCACCTCCACCTGGACGTGGACGATCAAGAGGATCAGGCGCACCATCTCCGCGAACGCCAGGGTCGAGATGGAGAAGTACAGGCCGCTGAGCCGCAGGGTCAGGGCGCCCACGACCATCGCGATCGCGCCGGCGACGCACGCGCCGGCGAGAATCCCCACCCAGATGGGCAGGAGCAGCATCGCGGTGACCGCGCCGGCGGCGTAAGCGCCCAGGCCGAAGTAGGCGTGCTGGCCGAAGGAGATCTCGCCTGTCACCAGCAGCAGGTAGGCGGAGAGCCCGATGAACGAGATCATGCCGATGTTGGACAGCACCGTGATGACGTAATCGTCCATGTCTCAAACCCGCCGGAACGCCAACTCCTCCCGGCTCAGGATCCGCTGGCCCAGGAGCCCGCCCGGACGCGACACCAGCATGGCGAAGAGCAGCAGGAACGCGCTCAGGTCCCGGTACTCGGCGCCCAGGTACCACAGCGCATGAGCCTCGACGACGCCCAGCAGCAGGCCGCCCAGGATGGCGCCCGGCAAGGAGCCCATGCCGCCCAGCATCATGGCGATGAGGCCCTTGAAGGTCGCCCACAGCCCGAAGAAGGGGGTGATCTGCTGGTCCGTCGCCAGGATGGCGAAGCCGGCGACTCCGCCCGCCAGAGACATCAGTACGAAGGCGCACAGGATGGTCCATGTCCGGTGGATGCCCATGTACGCGGCGGCCAGCGGGTTTTCGGAGGTCGCCCTCAACGCCAGACCGAAACGGGTGCGATGCAGCAGGAGATGCAGGGCGCCCACCATGACCGCCGCCAGCACCAGCATCGCGGTCTGCTCCGTCCGGAAGAGAAAGGGGCCGGCCTCGTAGGAGCCGGCCGCGAACAGGCCCGGGAAGGCGTAGGTGCGCTCGGGCAGCAGGTGGATCGCGGCTTCTTCCAGTTGCATCCAGATCACGAAGCTCGACACCATGGACGCCAGCGCGGCGTCGCGGCGGACGGCGTGGAAACACAAGCGTTCGACGTAGATGCCGACCAGGATGGTGGAGGCCACCGTCGTCAGGGCCACCACCAGCACGTGGACCTGGTAGTGCACATGGAGCCACGTTCCGATGTAGGCGCCGAGCATGATGCTGGCGCCGAAGGCGAGGTTGAGCCGGCGCATCACGCCGAACACGATGGTGAACCCGATGGCCAGCAACGCGTAGGACGAGCCGAACATCACCCCGTCCACGGTGTTCTGGATGAAGTCGATCAAACCGCGTCCCCTCGACCGGGCCGTCACCCTCGCCGCGACCCGAGGTAGGCCCGGTGAATGACCTCGTCCTGCTCGATCTCGCCGGGTGACCCGGAAAAGGTGATCCTGCCGCCTTCGATGAGGTAGAACTTGTGAGCCACTTCGAGCGCCATGCGGGCGTTCTGCTCCACCAGGAGGATCGTGACGCCTTCCGCGTTCAGCTCGCGGATGATGTCGAAGATCTCCGCGACGATCATCGGCGCCAGCCCGATCGAGGGCTCGTCCATGAGCAGGATCCGGGGACGGGCCATCAGGCCCCTGGCGATGGCCAGCATCTGCTGCTCGCCTCCGGACAGGGTGCCGGCGGGTTGATGCCTGCGTTCCTCCAGGCGCGGGAACCGCCGGTACATCTCCGCCACGTCGGCCGCAACCTCCGCCGCCGAGGCCCGCCTGGAATAGGCGCCGGCGCGGAGGTTCTCCTCGACGTCCATGCCCGGAAACACCAGGCGGTTCTCGGGCACCAGCGCGATACCCCTGGACACCACCTTGGCCGCCGGCAGCCGGGTCAGGTCTTCACCGTCCAGGACGACGGACCCCGACTGGGCTTCGAGGATTCCCGCGATGGTGAACAGGGTCGTGGTCTTGCCCGCGCCGTTGGGGCCGAGCAGGCAGGTGATCTCGCCCTCGGCGGCATCCAGGCTGATGCCCCGCAACGCCTCGATGCGACCATAGGAAGTGACCAGGTCACGGACGCTCAGCATGGGCTCAGGCGCTCCCGCCGCCGGGGTCGGAGGCCGGGGCGGAGGCGCCCAGGTAGGCCTCCTGCACGGCCTTGTCGCGTTGCACCTCGCCCGGCGTGCCGAAGGCGATCTTGCGGCCGAAGTTGAGGACCGCGATCTGCTCGGTCACGCCCATGACGAGCTCCATCACGTGCTCGACGAGCAGGATCGTCACTCCCGAATCGCGCACCCGGTGGATGCGCCCGCTCAGATCGGCGATCTCCTGCTGGTTCATGCCGGCGGCCGGCTCGTCCAGCAACAGCAGCCTCGGCCGGGTCGCCGCGGCCCGGGCGAACTCCAGCCGCCGCTGCTCCCCGAACGCGAGATTGGACGCCAGCTCGTCGTCCTTGTGCCCGAGGTCGGCGAGGTCGAGCAGATCGGCGATCTCCCGGCGCGTCCGGCGCGTCGCGCCGAACCAGCGCGGCAGGAAACCCCGCGCCGAGACGTCCTGGGGCGAGTTCTGGGCCACCCACAGGTTCTGCCACACGGTCAGGTTGGGAAACAGGCGGATGTTCTGGAAGGTGCGGGCGAGACCGGCCCGCAGGCGCTGGTGCGGCGGCTTGCCGTTCATCAGCTCGCCGCGGAACCGGACCGTGCCGGCGGTCTCGCCGAAGACGCCGCAGATCAGGTTGATGGTGGTGCTCTTGCCCGATCCGTTGGGGCCGATCAGGCCGACGATCTCGCCTTCGTTGACGGTGAGGTCCAGCTCGTCGACGGCCTTGACGCCGCCGAAATGCTTGGACAGCCCGCGCAGCTCAAGCACGGGACTTCTCCCCGCCGCGGAGCCCCACGGCGCGTCTCAGGAGCCGGGCGGTGCGGGCGTCGAACAGGCCCGAGGGTTTCAGGTTCATGGCGACGATGATCAGCAACCCGAACACGATGCTGCGCCAGTCCCCCATGAAGCGGAGTCCTTCCACCAATACGCCCTGGATGAAGATCACCGCCACCAGGGTGCCGAACACGCTGGAGAGGCCGCCGAGGATCGGATAGGAGATCGCGAAGGTCGCGAGCAGCACCGTGAAGGTCAGATGGTCCACGTAGGTGGCCGTGTGGGCGTACAGGGCGCCGCCGACTCCGGCGATGAAACCGCCCACGGTCATGGCCGTCACCTTGACCGTGGTGAGGCTGAGGCCCACGCTCTGCGCCGCCAGCTCGTCTTCGCCCACCGCCCGCAACACCGCGCCGGCGCGGGAACGGTCCGTCCACCACAGCGCCGCCATGACCAGCAGGACGAACGTCCAGACGAACAGGGTGATCTCCCACGCCGACCACCCGTTGGCCACGAAGTAACGGATCTCGCGGAAGCCGTTGGTGCTGTCCGGTCCCACGTGGATGCCGTCGCGCGGCACGCGCCAGCTCAGGTTGAAGAAGAACAGGCGCACGAACTCGCCGAACGCGATGGTGGCCACCACCAGCATCAACCCCTTGACCCGCAAGGCCGGAAAGCCCACGAGGAACGCGAAGAACGCCGCCACCAACGCCGCCATGAACAGGGCCGGCACGATGTGCAGCTCGAAGATGACGGTGAGAATCCCGGCACAGTAGGCGCCGATGGCGAAAAAGCCCGCCTGCCCCAGGGAGAGCTGGCCGGTCAGCATCAGGACGTAGGCGGACAGCCCCAGGAGCGTGTGGATCCCGATGAGCTGGGCGAGGCCTAAGTAGTAGGACATCGGCGGCTAGTCCCGGTCGGCGCCCGACCCGAAGATCCCCTGGGGTCTGAAGACCAGGAAGATGAACAACAGCAGCAGCACGTACATGTCGCGCTCGTTGACGCCCCGGAAGTAGAGAAAGAAGTTCTCGAACCCTCCCACCAGCAGACCGGCCGCGATGGCGCCGGGAATCGACCCCAGGCCGCCGATGACCGTGACGATGAGGCCCTTGACCGTCAGCGGCACCGTGATCAGCGGCGACAGCACGCCCACGGCGGATGCGGTCATCGCGCCGGCGATGCCGCCGAGCAGGCCCGCGAGCACGAAGGTGGTGGCATTGGTCCGGTGCACGTCGATGCCGCAGAGCTGCGCCGCGACGTCCTGTTGGGACACCGCCCGGGTCGCCAGGCCCAGGCGGGTGCGGTAGAGCACGTAGAGCAGCGCCAGCGTGCCGGCGACGCACATCGCCAGCACGAACAGCAGGTCGCCGCGGACCCCGTAGGGGCCGACATCGAACATCACGTCGTCGAACAGGGCCGGGAAGGTGAGGGGCGAGCCGTCGGTGGCGTGCACGACCATCTCGTCGATGAAGAACAACCCCCCGATGGAGGCCATCAAGGCGGCCAGGTGGTTGTTGATGGGTATGAACCTGAAGCAGGCCAGGTACGCGACGTAACCCAGGAACCCCGAGGCCAGCGCCGAGATCAGGAACACCACCGGGGCCGGGGCGTCGACGAAGGCGAATGCGGCCAGGCCCGCGTAGGCCCCGGCCAGGGACGCCGCGGCGTAGGTCATGTTGAGCTTGCCCATGGCGCCGAAGATCAACGTGAAGCCGATCCCGATCAGCGCATAGG
>JAPPNE010000008.1 GCA_028818775.1 Deltaproteobacteria bacterium
TCATGTTTCCGACGGTGCCCGCGATCGGCAGCACGTCCACCGTCGAGCCCTTCGGGAGATTGGGCTTCACCAGGTCGGCGATGCCGGCGCCGTAGTTGTACCACGCCGATCCGATGCCCACCGTCGCGAACCGGATCTGCACAGCATCCGCCGCGGCGACGGACGGCACCGCCAGGGCCACGGCGAGTACCGCGGCCGTCGTCCAACGTGACAAACGCTTACATCCGTTCATGTTGCCCATGTCTTGGTCCTCCTCTGGGCTGGTTGCTTCACGGCCTCGACTTGGTGGCTGCGGCGATGGTGATGACCGGTTTGGCCGCGACATTAGTTCATCCATCGCGGAACTGTCAACGGTGTCAGGGAACGGGGGTTCCTCCACCATCGATCATTGCGGGGTCGAGACCGTTCGCCTCGTGCCGTGCACGGGCGTCCAGGTGGAGGATTCGTGTCTCAGGCGGTGTGGTTAACCGTCCTGCAATGGTCCTCCAGCACCCGCGCCACGCAGCCCGTGAGGTTCATGGCCGTGTCGATGTGCAGGAACTCGTTGGGTCCGTGGGCGTTGGACCTGGGGCCCAACACCCCGGTGATCATGAACTGGGCCTTTGGGAACTTCTCGGCCAGCATGCCCATGAAGGGGATGGTGCCGCCTTCGCCCATGGCGCAGGCGTCCTTGCCGAAGAATTCTCGCGATGCCCGGGCCATGGACGCATCGAGCCACGGCTCGAACGCGGGTGCGTTCCAGCCGCCGGCGCCCATTCCCGGTTCGAAGGTGACCTTAGCCCCGTAGGGCCGATCCTGTGTCAGTACATCCTTGAGACAGGCAACCGCGGCGTCGGGATCGGCGGTAGGCGGGAGGCGCAAGGAAAGCTTGACGCCGGTTTCCGGCCGCAGGACGTTGCCGGCCTGATCCAGCCCGGGTAGCCCCGCGGCGCCGATGATTTCGAGCTGGGGCCGCCAGGTGCGGTTCAGCAGCAGTTCCGTGGGATCGCCGTCCGTCGGCGCGGTTCCGGGCTGAAAGGGATATTCTCCATACACCGCCGTGCCCAGCACCCGCGCCGCGGCCTTGGCCTGTTCGAGCCGGTCGGGCGGGATGTCCACGTGCAGGCCGGGCGGCAGAACCCGGCCCGTGCTCTCGTCCTCCAGGCGGCTCAACAGGCGCCGGAGGATACGGAAGCTCGACGGCACGATGCCGCTGGCCGCACCGGAATGAACCCCTTCGGTCAAGGTCGATACCGAGAGCGTGGCGTTGATCACGCCGCGCAAGGACGTGGTGACCCACAAGCGTTCGTAGTCGCCGCATCCGGAGTCCAGGCACACGACGAGTTCGGGCGTGCCGATCCGGTCCGCCAGCGCATCCACATAGTGGGGAAGGTCGAAGCTGCCGCTCTCCTCGCACGCCTCGATGAGGATGACGCAGCGCGCGCACGGAATGGATTCGAGTTGCAGCGCCCTGATGGCCGTCAGGGCGGCGAACATCCCGTAACCGTCGTCCGCTCCGCCGCGGCCGTAGAGCTTGCCGTCCTCCAGCACCGGCGTCCACGGCCCCAGCCCCGGCCGCCATCCCGATAAGGGAGGCTGCTTGTCGAGGTGGCCGTAGAGCAGCACCGTGCCCCGCCCCGATCCGGGAATTTCCATGAACAGCAGCGGCGTCCGGCCTTCGGTGCGGGCCACGTGAAGTTCCATGCCCGGAACGTTCTGATCCTTGGCCCAATTCGCGAACAACTCCACGGCCCGCTCCATGTGCCCGTGCTCCTGCCACCGCGGATCGAAAGCCGGAGACTCGTTGGGGATGGCGATGTATTCCCGCAGCGCGGGGACGATGCTGGTTCGCCAAGTGTCGTGTATGAATGTTTGAATCGCCATCGTGTTTCACCTGCAACCCGCGGGAAGCCCCACGGGTGCCATGATCATTTGTCCGCTTCCGGGAAGGAAAAGCGCTCGACCTCCACGTGATCCGCTCCCAGGGCCGCCAGTTCGTCGAGGTCCAGCGCGGCCTCGGCCTCGCGCACGCGCCGCAGCGTGGCCTTCACGGCCGGATGGCGCGGCACGAAGAGCTGGCAACAGTCCTGATCGGGCAGGACCGAGGTCTCGAAGGTGCCGATGCCCACGGCCTCGTCGATGATCTCCTGCTTGTCCATGCCCACGAGCGGGCGCAGCACCGGGAGACGCGCGGCCTCCTCGATGACCGCGATGTTGGGCAGGGTCTGGGACGCCACCTGCGCCAGGCTCTCGCCGGTGACCAGCGCCCGTGCGCGCTCCTTGGCGGCGATGATCGAGGCGATGCGGAGCATCATCCGGCGATAGATCACCACCCGCAGGGGACGCAGCACCGCGGCCACGATGCGCCGCTGGATCTCCCCGAAGGGCACGAGATAGAGCCGGGAATGGAACTGGTAGCGGGTGAGCATGCCCACGAGCGTCTTGGCCTTCTCCTGGGAAGACCGGTCGAGAAACGGGCTGCTGTGGAAATGCACGTAGATGAGACGGCAGCCGCGCTTCATCATCCGGTAGGAGGCCACCGGCGAATCGATGCCGCCCGAGATGAGTGACACGAGCCGCCCGCTGGCGCCCACGGGAAGCCCGCCCGGACCCGGTTCGCGCCCGAGGCTCACGAACGCGCTCGAAGGCAGGATCTCCACGGAGACCGTCATTTCAGGGTGGGTCAGGTCCACCCGCGCGCCGGAGTGGGCCTGGACCAGGGCACCCAGATCCCGGTTGATGTCGTTGGAGGTGAGAGGGAAACGCTTGTCCACGCGCCGGGCCTCGATGCGGAACGAGTCGAAGGACTGCCCCTGGAGGGCCTGGAGCACGTGGTCCCCGAGCGCGGACATGTCGTTGTCCGTGCGCTCCACCAGCGAGAAGTTGGCGATGCCGAAGACCCCGGCGAGCCGCGCGCTCACTTCGTCCGCGGGCACCTCGTGGTTGAAGTTCAGCAGCAGCCGCGACGAGGCGTTGCGGATCTCCTTGAGCCCCAGCCCGCGCAGCGCCGTGCTGATGTTCCTTTTCAGATGATCGACGAAATACGCGCGGTTGCCGCGTTTCAGCGCAATCTCGTGGTACCGGACCAGGGCCGAGCGCATTCCCGAGAGATAGCAGATTCCCGCCAACTTTTGCATGCAGGACGGCTGTGGTACCATGGCCGGCAGTTTGGAGGTGCTGTTCCATGGACGTGTTCAAGAAGGTGTCGGAGATCACACAATTCTCGCCCGAGAAGATGCAAAAGAACGGCGTCTTCGCCACCGGGCAACTGTTCTGCGACGTTTACTGCTTCGAGCCGGGACAGGCTCAAAGCGTTCACACGCATCAGGGAACCGACAAGGTCTACTTCGTGCTCGAAGGCAAGGGCCTGTTCCACGTGGCCGGCGAACTGCGGGAACTCGGCAAGGACGAGGTCGTTCTGGCGCCGTCGGGCGAGCCCCACGGCGTGGAGAACCCCGGCCCGGACCGGCTCAAGCTGCTGGTGGTGATGGCGCCGCCTCCGAGCCATTGAGGATGCGGAGGTAGGAGGCTCATGGCCGCGGAAGATCCGGTAAACGACGTCAACCGGCGGTTCTACGAGGCGTTCGAGAGCCTCGACCTCAAGCGCATGGAAGGCATCTGGCTGCGCGAGGACTACATCAAGTGCGTCCATCCCGGCTGGGCGCTTCTCACCGGGTGGGACGCCGTGATGGAGAGCTGGAAGCGCATCTTCGAGAACACGCAGCAGATGCGCTTCGCCCTGACAGACGTGCGGGTCCAGGTGCAAGGCGGGCTCGCCTGGGTGACCTTGTACGAGAACCTGAACTCCACGCTGGAAGGGCAGACCAACGCCGCCGTGGTGCTCACCACCAACATCTACGAGGAACGCCCGGAAGGCTGGTTCATGATCCATCACCACGGCTCGCCCGTGATGATGCGCCAGCCCGAGCCGCATCCCACCGTTCAGTGACCCCGCTCCAGGACAAGGTCTGCATCGTCACCGGGGCGGGCCGGGGCATCGGCCGGGCCATTGCGCTGGCAGCCGCGGGGAACGGATGCCGGGTGGTGCTCGCGTCGCGGACCGAGGACCAGTTGAAGGCGGTTCAAGCGGCCATCGAACTGCGTGGCGGACAGGTCTCCTCTTGCCGCGCCGATCTTTCGAGCAACGAAGACCTCAACGCCCTCGTTCAGCACACCCTCGACCACTTCGGCACCATCGATTACCTCGTCAACAACGCCGGCTGGGGCGTCAAGGCCAACGTCGTCAAGGGCAAGGCGGAGGATTGGGAGCGGACCCTTCGGGTGAACCTGCTGGCGCCCATGATCCTGAGCCGGCTCGTGCTGCCGACCCTCATGGCCCGCCGGACCGGCGCCATCGTGAACGTCTCCTCGATCTCGGGCCGGGTGGGGCAGGCGGGTTCCGCGGCCTACGCCGCCTCCAAGTTCGGCCTCATCGGCTTCAGTCAGTCGCTGTTCGAGGAGGTGCGGGAGCACGGCATCAAGGTCGCAGCGATCCTGCCCGGTTTCGTCGACACCGGCATGATCCCGCCGGTCAAGCACCTGGATCGCTCCCGGATGATCCAACCGGAAGACGTGGCCCAGGCGGTGCTCTTCGTCCTGACCGCTCCGCCCACGGCGTGCCCCGTGGAGATCACGGTGCGGCCGCAGCGCACGCCGTACCGTTAGGGCGAAACTGAAACGGCATTCCTGCGGTAGCGGGAATGCCGTTTGGGTGTGTTCGGATGCGTGTGCTTCGGCCGATCCTCAGGCCGCTCCCTGGATGTTGCAGAACTCCTCGTAGTCGATGAGCTCGTGGATGGTGGGCTTGTCGCCGCACATCGGGCACTCGGGGTCGCGCCGCAGGCGCAGCGTGTTGATCTCCATGGTCAGGGTGTTGAAGTGCAGCAGCCGTCCGGCCAGGGAGTCGCCCTTGTCCAGGATCAGCTTGATGGCTTCCACGGCCTGGATGGTGCCGATGAGGCCGGGGAGGACGCCCAGCACACCCGCCTCGGCGCAGCTCGGCGCCATGCCTGGGGGAGGCGGCTCGGGGTAGAGGCAGCGGTAGCACGGGCCGTTCCCGGGATGGAACACCGACACCTGCCCCTCGAACTGGAAGATGCTGCCGTGGACGTTGGGCTTGCCGGTCATCACGCAGGCATCGTTCACCAGGTAGCGGGTGGCGAAGTTGTCGCAGCCGTCCACTACGATGTCGTAGTCCTTGATGATCTCCATGATGTTCTCGGAGGTCAGCCGCTCGGGAATGGGGATCACGTTGACGTCGGGGTTCAACCCCTGAAGCGTCTGGCGCGCCGATTCGGTCTTGGGCTCGCCGATTCGGTCGTTGCTGTGGAGGATCTGGCGCTGCAGGTTGGACAGGTCCACCACGTCGTGGTCGATGATGCCCATGGTGCCGACGCCGGCCGCGGCCAGGTAGTAGGCGGACGGCGAACCCAGGCCGCCCGCTCCCACCATCAGTACCCGTGCGTCCAGGAGCTTCGCCTGGCCCTCTTCGCCAACCTCGGGCAGCAGGAAGTGGCGGCTGTAGCGGGTGAGTTGCTCCTGGGTGAACTGCCGGTCCTGGACGAACGAGTAGCCCTCGTTCTTCCAGGCGGTGTATCCGCCGGACATGGAAATCACGTCCTCGTAGCCCATCTCCTGCATGACCTTGCCGGCGAGAAGCGACCTCACGCCGCCGGCGCAGTAGGCGATGATGGGGGTCGACTTGTCCGGCACCTCGGCGTCCATCTTCATTTCGAGGAAGCCTCGTGGGACCGACACCGCGTTCTCCAGGTGTCCTTCCCGGTATTCCTCTTTCTCGCGCACGTCCAGGAGCACGTGGTTGCCGTTGTTCCGCAGCAACTCGTCCACCTGCTGCGGCGACAGCTCCTTGACGGTGCCGCGCGCCTCGTCCATCAACTGCTGGAATGTCTTGGCCATGATCTCTCCCCGGCGGGCCGGCGCCGTCATCGCTACGTAAAGCAGGGGAGCCGCCGCGTGCTCCGACAGCTCCCCCGGAGGAAACAAACTTCAACTTCCTATTGTAACCGACTGACGCGCCGAATCAAGCACTTCCTTGCGTGCCCCGGCCGCGACCGTCAGTTCAGCCGGTAGAAGCGGTTGGCGTTGTCCGCCAGTATCTTCCGCTTGGCCGTATCCGAGACGTCCTCCCGGGCGCACAGCTCGGGGATGTCCTTGAGATACTCCTCGCGCGGCCGCTCGTGCGGATAGTCCGAGGCGAAGAAGATATGGTCCTCGCCGAACAGCTCCACGACGAAGGGCAGGGTACGCTCCTCCGACTCGACCGAAACGTAGACGCTGCCGCTCTTGATGTAGTGGCTGGGGTGGTGCTTGAGCCGCGGCGCCCACTTCTTGCCGCGCCGCTCGTAGCCCTCGTCGAGTCGGTCCATCATGAAGGGCACCCAGCCGGCACCGGCCTCGAGGTAGGCGACGCGCAGGTCCGGAAACAGCTCGTACACGCCCTGGAACACCATGTTGGTCAGGTGGATCAGCAGCGGGATGGGATGCTCCAGCGCGTGCACCTCGGCGAAGGTGTCGAGGTAGTCGAACCCGAGGCCGCGGCTCGGCGCCCCGTGGATGGCCAGCGCCATGTCCAGCCGGCAGGCCTCCTCGTAGATGGGGAAGAAGCTCTCGTGGCCGTAGCCCTTGCCCAGGGAGTTGACCGATGGCAGCACCGCCGCCGGCATGCCCAGCTCCTCCTTGGCGTGCCGCATCTCCTTGACGGCGTCCTCGACGCTGTGCACCGGGATCAGCGCCGCGCCCAGCACCCTGGAGGTCTTGTCCATGTAGTAGCGGTGCAGCCACGTGTTGTAGGCGTGGGCGATGTTGACGGCGTACGACGGGTCCTGGATCAACCCGTAGCCCAGCCCCGCCGTGGGATAGACGATGGTCCGGTCGATGCCGCAGTCGTCGAGAAAGGAAACCCACATGTCGCAGTCCGGATAGTCCCGGAGCCCCGACGAACTCATGTTGGAAAGCCGGGTCCACCCGTCCAGCGACGGGAACAGCGCGTACATGCGTGCCCAGGCGGGCTGGCCGTCGCTGCCCACGTACTTCTCGCCCATGAAGGGCATGATCTCGCTGGCGTTCTCCATGATATGGCCGTCGCCGTCGATGACCGGATAGGCGTTCGCGCGCATGGAATTCTCCTTTCGTGTCGAAAACGGGCGGTGCGGGTTCGGCTGGTGCGGCGTATCAGGGATACGCTTGTGAACTTTCGAAGGCACTTTCACGGGCCAGGGTATCAGGCGCCGTCGATGCCGTAGAACCGCCTGGCGTTGTCGTTGAACATCTTGTCGGCCACCCGTTGCGGGATGTCCTCTCGGCCGCGGATGGTGCCGGTCAGATCGGGCTCGAACGAGGGGTCCTGGTGGCCGTAGTCCGATCCGATGAGCAGGTTGTCCTCGCCGATGTAGTCCACCAGGTATGGGACGTCCTCGTCGGCCTCGCAGGCCACGAACAGGCGGTATTCCTGGAACAGGCCCTCGTCGGACTTGTGGTTCCAGTCGCTTTTCATCAGCCGCTTGAGGATGTGCAGCATGAACGGCACCCAGCCGGCGGACGCTTCGATGAAGCCGAAGCGGAGGCCGGGGAACTGTTCCGGAATGCGGTTCGCCACCAGGTCCCGGAAGGCGAATATCGGCAGCACCCGTCCCTGGGCGAACGAGAAGTTCCGCTCGAAGCTGAACAGGTTGATGATGGACGGTGCACCCATGCCCGTGTGAATGCAGATGGGCAGATCCAGCTTGGCGGCCTCCTCGTACACCGGGAAGAAGTACGGGTCGTCCAGGGTCCGGTCGCCCTCCATGCCGCGGAAGAAGAGGCCCACGGCGTCGTGCTCCTTGGCCAGGCGCATCTCGTCGATGGAGGCTTCGATGGAACGCAGCGGCAGCACCGCGGTCCACAGCAGACGGTTCTGTCCGGTCCGTTGCACCTCCCACATGTAGCGGTTGTAGGCCTTGCACAGACCGATCTCCAACTCCACGTCGTGGGTCAGGTAGACCAGGAAAAGCGTCGGGTAGATGACCTGCACGTCGATGCCGAGGCGGTCCATGTCCGCCAGCCGGACCTCCGGCTGGGTGATTTCCCGGCTGGCGATGAGGCTGTCGCTGCGCGACGATTCGAGCTTCGAGGCCGACGGCGTCACCAGCCGGAAGCCGCCCTTGCCGTTGGGCTTGGGCACGATGTTGCCGTCGATGAGCCAGAAGGCGTTGCGCGGACCGTAAAGCGTGTCCTCGGGCACCGAGGCCAGCACGGGGCGGCGCGGGTAGAGGTCCTCGTCGAGGTGGTCCCACATGGCGACGGGCTCGGCGATATGGGTGTCGGAGTCGATGATCATCATGGCGGGCTCGCGGTTGCGGCGGCGGCCGGGAATCCTATCCGGCCGCCGTCAGGTTTCGGCGCCTCACAACGCGTAGAGGTGCTTCGGGTTCTCGCACAGGATCTTGTCCGCGATGGCGGGCGACAGGTCCTCGCGCGAGCGGATGGTCTGGGCCAACTCCGGCTCGAACGAGGGATCGTTGTGGCCGTAGTCGGAGCCGATGACGATGTTGTCCTCGCCCATGTACCGGATCAGGTACGGGATGTCCTCGTCGGCCTCGCAGGCCACGAACAGCCGGTATTTCTGAAACAGCTCCACGCTGGAATCGAACTTGAACTGCTGCTTCAGCAGGCGCCGCAGGATGTGCAGCAGGAACGGCACCCAGCCGGCCGACGCCTCGATGAAGCCGAACCGCAGCTTCGGGAACATCTCCGGGATGCGGTTGTGGATAATGTCCCGGAACGCGAAGATCGGCAGCACCCGGCCGTGGTGGAAGGTGTGGTTGCGCTCGAGGTTGAACATGTTGGTGAGGCTGGGACAGCCCGACCCCGTGTGGATGCAGATGGGCAGCTCCAGGGAGTTGGCCTCCTCGTACACCGGGAAGAAGTAGGGGTCGTCCAGGGTCCGGTCGCCCTCCATGCCGCGGAAGAAGATGCCCACCGCGCCGTGCTCCTTGGCCAGGCGCATCTCGTCGATGGAGGCTTCGATGGAGCGCAGCGGCAGCACCGCGTTCCAGCGCATCCGTCCCCCGGCCTTCTCCTCTACGTCCCACATGAAGCGGTTGTAGGCCTTGCACAGCGCGATCTCCAGGTCCACGTCCTCGGTGAGGTACACGAGGAACAGCGTGGGGTAGATGACCTGGGTCTCGATGCCGAGCCGATCCATGTCCGCCAGCCGCACGTCCACGTCGGTGATCTCGCGGCTCGCGATGAGGCTGTCGTTCCGCTCCGTCTCCAGGGTGGCCGCGGTCGGCGTCACCAGCCGGAAGCCTCCCTTGCCCGACGGCTTCGGAAAGATGTTGCCGTCGATGAGCCAGAACTTGTTGCGCGCGCCGTACAGCGTGTCGTCCGTGATGGACGTCAGCACCGGTCGCCGCGGATACATGTCCTCGTCGAAGAACTTCCACATCGCCTCGGGCTCGGCGATATGTGTATCCGCGTCAATGACTCCTGCCATGGTTGCCTCCTGGGAAGAATGGCGCCGCGGTCGGAATGCGTGGAAGCGGGGCCAGCGCCTTTCAATGTTTGTACTGCCGGCGGTGACGGATTGTCAAATCTTTATCCGTTGCCGGATGCGTCTACCCCTCCGCGCACAGGCGCCCGAGACCCGGAATGGACGTGGGCCGGCCCATGCGCCGCAGGCAGGCCCATAGTGCCGCCTGGTTGCTCGAAACCACCGGGCGGGCGAGTCGGCTCTCCACCGCCTCGATGGTTTCGATCATGCGGGTGTTGGTGCAGCTCAGGAAGTAGCCCTCGGCCTCGGGGCGGCTGTTGTCGCAGGTGATGTCCAGCCATTCCTCCGGGGTCACCGCGATGTAGTCGTCGCTTCCGGGAAGCCCGAGACCCAGTTCGTGGACCACCTCGAAACCGGCTTCCGACATGTAGCGCATCTCCGCCTGGTTGGTCGCCTCCACGTAGGGGCTGATGAGCACGAGTCTGCGGACGGCGAGTTCGCGCAGCGCCTCGGTGATGGCCTGGCTGGTGGTCACGGCCTCGCAACCGCTCGCCCGGCCGACCCATTCGGTGATGCGTCGCTCGCCGTCGAGGCCGCCCTCCATGGAGTTCGCGGTGCAATGAAACACGATCACGTCGGGGCCGGTGTCGGACAACACGGCCGCGGCTTCCTCGATGGCTTCCTGGAGCTGGTCCAGGGGTTTGGCCCATTTTCCGGTCATGCGCAGCCGGGTGACGTGAATGTCGATGTCATCCGGCAGGTAGCGGTTGAACTGGGGCTCGGTGAGCCGGTTGGCCGACGGAATGATGAGGCCGATGCGCGCCTGGTTTACCATGTGCGGTTCCTCCGTTGACGCTACACGTTACGCGGCGGGACTTCCCCATTGTAGCTGTCCCACGAGCCCATGGCCTTGGCCAGGGCCGCGGGCTGGGGCAGGTGCTTCAGGTCGAAGAATTCCACCGCGTTCTTGTACAGCACCAATTCCTTCTGCTCGAAGCTCAGGTCGTCGCCCGAGATGACGTCCCGAACGGAGTAGGGGAAATGGCAGTCCCAGTGGCAGTAGTCCGAGGCGTAGAGCACGGTGGCGGCTCCCGAGGCGTCCAGCACCCGGTCAAGTCCGGTCTCCTCGGACTCGCACGACAGCACGAGCTGTTCGCTCCGGATGACCTCGCTGGGGCGGCGGCGCATCTCGGGCATCTGGGGCGCCAGTTTCTCCATGTGCTCGTCCAGGCGTTCCATCCAGAAGGGCAGCCAGCCGGCGCCGCCTTCCATGTAGGCGACCTTGAGTCTGGGAAAGCGGTCGAAGACCCCCTCGCCGAGCATGTGCATCATCGCGATCATCAACTCGAAGGGGAACGCCGTCATGTGCACGTAGACGTACTTGTAGAAGCGCCGGCTGCCAGCGCCCATCACCCCGGACACGCCGGGAATCCCGTCGTGGCCGGTCTGCGGGTGCACCGAGAGGGGGATGCCGATCTCCTGGGCGGCGGCGTAGATGGGATCGAACATGGGGTCGCCCATGTTGCGGCCATAGACGTTGGTGGGCAGCATGGCGGTGGTGGCGCCGTGGTCGGCCAGGTAGTGAAGCTCGCGCACGGCCGCCTCGGGGGTCCTGGCAGGGGATGAGCCCCACGGCCCGCAGGCGGCTGGTGTCGGCGGAGCAGTATTCGATGAGCCACTCGTTGACCGCGTGGCACAGGACGCCGGCCAAACCCTTGTCCATGAGCCCGTTCACCGTGAGCGCGATCTGCGTGCCGAAGATCACCGCCACGTCGATGCCCTCCATGTCCATGTCTTTGAGGCGTTCCCTGGGATCGATCATGCCCGGGCGGCCCTTGCGGGCCTCCTCGGTCATGGGCCCGGTCACGCCCGGCCCCGGGCCCTCGTTGGCGGGCCAGATGCGCCCCTCCAGCATCAGGCGGTTGCCGCCACGGTTGTCCTTGAGGCGCACCGGTGCCAGCGACTTGTACTTCTCGGGCAGCCAAGGCTTGAAGTCGATGTCGCCCTCGTTGACGTGGCCGTCCGCGTCGATGACCAGGGTGTTCGCGAAGTCTTCCATGAACTCGTGGTTACTACTACCGTCGTTTTTGTGTCAAGATGCCCGCGTCGTCGAGGTTGCCCATGGATACGGAATCCTCCGCCGCGCCCGCGCCCCTGCTCGAAGTCAAGGACCTGAGAACGTACTTCTTCACCCGCTCGGGAACGGGTAGGGCCGTGGACGGTGTCTCGTTCACGCTGGACCAGGGGGAGTCGCTGGGCCTCCTGGGGGAGTCGGGCTGCGGCAAGAGCATGACCAGCCTCTCCATCCTGCGGCTGGTGCCGCGGCCGGCCGGGCGCATCGTCTCGGGGCAAGTGCTGTTTCGGGGCCGGGACCTGCTGAGAATATCGGAGCAGGAAATGCGCGAGGTCCGGGGCCGGGAGATCGCCATGATCCTCCAGGATCCCCTGAGTACCCTGAACCCGGTGTTCACCATCGGCAACCAGGTGGCGGAACCGTTGCGGGTCCACGGCATCGTGCCGCGCTCCGGCCTCTGGGAGCGGGTTTCGAAGCTGCTGAGCCTGGTGCGCATACCCGCGCCGGAGTCGCGGTTGAGAGACTATCCGCACCAGTTCAGCGGCGGCATGCGCCAGCGGGTGGTGGGGGCCACCGCCATCGCGGCCGGCCCCAAGGTCCTCATCGCCGACGAGCCCACTACCTCGCTGGACGTTACCATCCAGGCGCAGTACCTGCGGCTCCTGAAGGAGCTCCAGAGGGAATCGAATCTGTCCATCATCTACATCACACATGACCTTGCCACCTTGGCGAGGATCTGCGACCGGGTGGCGGTCATGTACGCCGGCAAGATCGTGGAGCAGTTGACCGTGGAGGCGCTGTTCGAACGTCCCGCGCACCCCTATACCGAAGCGTTGCTGCAATCCGTTCCGCGCATGGACCAGAAGGTCCACCGCTTCCCGTCCATCGAGGGAAGCCCGCCGTTGATCCACGACCTGCCGCCGGGCTGCGCATTCGCGCCCCGTTGTCCCAAGGCCATGGACAGATGCCGGTCCGAGTCCCCGCCAGTGACCCGGCTCGGCGCGGACCACGAGGTGTCCTGCTGGCTGCACGAGAAGGACGAACATGAACTCCCCGCTACTGGAAGCCAGGAACGTCAGTAAGCGCTTCGCGATTACCAAGGGGCTGATCCTTGGCGGCAACGTGGGGTGGATCCATGCCGTGGAGGACATCAGCTTCCACATCGACGGTGGCGAAACCCTGGGACTGGTGGGGGAGTCCGGCTGCGGCAAGAGCACCACGGCCAAGATGGTGTTGTTGCTGGAGCACCCCACCAGCGGCGAGATGCTCTACGAGGGGGTCAGCCTGCGGGAGATGTCGGGCGAAGACCTGCGGCGCTACCGCGGCACCGTGCAGGCGGTGTTCCAGGATCCCCAGAGTTCCCTCAACCCTAGGATGCGGGTGGGCGACATTATAGGCGAGCCGCTGGAGGTGAACGCCGGGCTTCCCCGGAGGGCGGTGCGCGAGCGTGTCGCGGAGGTCCTGAAGGACGTCAACCTCGACGCCGCCTTCGCCCGGCTCTATCCGCACGAGTTCAGTGGCGGTCAGCGCCAGCGCATCGCCTTGGCCCGGGCCCTGGCCACCCATTCCCGCCTGATCGTGCTGGACGAGCCCGTGGCCTCGCTGGACGCCTCCATCCGCAGCCAGATCATCAACCTGCTCAAGGACCTGCAGGACCAGCACGGCCTGAGCTACCTGCTCATCACCCACGACTTGGCCGTGTCCCGGCACCTGAGCCACCGCGTCGCGGTCATGTATCTGGGGCGGATCGTCGAGGAAGCCAAGTCCGACGCACTGTATGCGGAGCCTTTCCACCCCTATACCAAGGCGCTCATCGCCGCGGCCCTGCCCGTGCGGAAGGGGCAGGAATCCGACGAGATGGTCGTGGCCGGCGAGGTCCCCGATCCCATGGACCCGCCGTCGGGCTGCCGCTTCCATCCGCGCTGTCCCATGGCCATGGCGCGGTGCGCGGAGGAGGAGCCGGTGCTCCAGGAAGCGGCGCCGGAACGCAAGGTAGCCTGCCACCTGTTCTAACGAGGTTCTGATTGCCTCTGGGTAAGAACGTGTCCTTCGACTTCGCACCGCTGACGCGGCGCTACGCTCAGGACGAACGACGCCGGGCCTCTTCAGCCCTGTGCAACCTCTTGCCTCAGTGCTCCCGCAGCAGCCGCCCGTAACCATTGATGCGGTCGTTCACTCCGGCGCGGCGCAGGGTCTCCCACACGATGGCCTGGATCGCGATGATCACGTTGACGCCGAGTTCCTGCTCCAGTGGCTCGATCATCTCGATGATGCCCCAGTGGGGGGCGGGGATGTAGATGGTGTCGGCGTCGGGGTAGTCGCGGTAAAGAGCCTCGGCGAGGGCCTTCACCTCGTCCTGCGGGATGGTGGCGAGGTCCGCGACGGTCTTCTGGGCGCCTTTGAACCCCAGCAGCTCGAAACCGTAGTGGGTGACGTACTCGGCGTGGAAGCCCTCGGGGTCGGTGAAGGGGTGCAGGAGCACGAGCTTTTTGGCTCCCACGGCGCGCAGCGCGTTCACCTGAGCGGTGATGCTGGAGGTGACCGGAACGCCGATCTCCTCCTCGGTCTTGCGCAGGGTTTCCTCGAGGCCGTCGTAGCCCAGGGAGAGGTTGAGCGGGACGCCGCCGAAGACCATGATGTCGACGCCGGCCTTGCCCATCTCCCGGGCCGCCTCCAGGGTCATCTCGACGCTCCGGGTGGTTTCCTGCTCGGTCAGCTTCTTGATGGCGAGGGTGGTGAGGACGAGGGTCACGCCCTCCGGAACCATCTTGTAGAACTCGTAGGGGAAGGTCTCCGTCAGGTAGGGCGGCGACGTGTAGCCGATTCGGGCGCGATATCCGTACATGGCAAGGCCTCCTTTAGTGTCGTGTCACACAACCACCGGTGAAAGTCCACTGTTCACGTCAGGTTCCGGGTCCTGGGGTCCAGGAAGTCGCGCAGCCAGTCGCCCAGCAGGTTGATGGACAGCACCACCAGCACGAGCGCCACACCGGGGAAGAACGACAGCCACCACGCCGTGGTGATGTGGGCGCGGCCGTCCGCGATCATGGCGCCCCAGGAAGGCGTGGGCGGCGGGATCCCCGCGCCTAGGAAACTCAGTGAAGCCTCCACGATGATGACCCAACCCACCTGGAGCGTCGCCAGCACCACCAGCGGGTTGACGATGTTGGGGAAGATGTGGCGCTGGAGGATGCGGAACGAAGAGCAGCCGGCCACCCGGGCCAGAGCCACGAACTCCCGTTCTTTCCAGGTCAGCACCTCGCCGCGCACGAGCCGGGCGAACCTCGCCCACATCACCAGGCCCAG